>CAYXRQ010000069.1:0-6717 GCA_964466765.1 uncultured Bifidobacterium sp.
TACCTGGATGAGGACAACTTCCTCTATCTCACCGACCGCAAGGCGTTCATGATCATCTCCGGCGGCGTGAACATCTACCCCCAGGAGGCCGAGAACATTCTCGTCAACCACCCGAAGGTGGTCGACGTGGCAATCTTCGGCGTGCCGAACGATGACTTCGGCGAGGAGGTCAAGGCAGTCGTCCAGCCGAAGGAGATGCCCGCCGATGCGGACGCCGCGAAGGCGCTCGAGAAGGAGCTCATCGCCTACTGCCGCGAGCACCTCGCCGACATCAAGTGCCCCCGCAGCGTCGACTTCAGGCCGGACCTCCCGCGCCACCCGACCGGCAAGTTGTACAAGCGCCTCCTGAAGGACGAGTACTGGGCGGCCGCCGGCCGCTCGATCTGAGCCGCACGCAGTTGGGAACGACACCCCACCCGTTCCTCGACGCCGGCGGCCCCATCGCATTCGCCCACCGTGGCGGGCTCTCGGTCGCCCCCGAGAACACCATGGCCGCGTTCCAGGACGCCGTGTCCCTCGGCTACACCCATGTGGAGACCGACGTGCACGTGACCTCCGACGGAGTGCTCGTGGCATTCCACGACGACGGGCTCCTGCGCACGTGCGGCATCGACGCGCGGATAGAGGAGACTCCCTGGTCCGACCTCAGGGACGCACGTGTCGACGGCAGGGAGCCGATCCCGCTGCTCGCGGACATCCTCACCACGTGGCCGGACCTCCGGGTCAACATCGACTGCAAGACCACGGAAGCCGAGGACGCGCTGATCTCCGAGCTGGTCAACCTCGACTGCCTCGACCGCGTCTGCGTCGGCTCTTTCAGCGACAAGCGGCTCCGCAGGTTCCGCGGCCACTTCGGCGACGCACTCTGCACCTCCACCGGACCCCGGGAGGTGGCGAGCCTCCTTCTCGCCAGCCGCACACGGCACTCCCTCGCGCGCACCGGCCCGGCGCGCGCCGCCCAGGTCCCCGTGGCGCAGGGACCCATTCCCGTTGTGACCAGGTCGTTCGTGGCCTGCGCCCATGCCCGAGGGCTGCAGGTCCATGTGTGGACGGTGGACGACCCGGCAGAGATCGCACGGCTCCTCGACATCGGGGTCGACGGGGTCATGTCCGACGACACACGGGCCCTGCGGGACGTCTTCTCGGCACGCGGCCTCTGGCACTGAGCCCGGCACACGACGTTTACAACTTGTTCACCCGGCGCTGACGGACGGGGGCCGGCGGCGAATTACGGTGTCCCCATGCGAGTTGATGCGAACTTTTTCTGCACGGTCCCGATGCCGGACGCCGGCCAGGTCGCCCCGACTGACAGACGGTACGGCAACGACGCGGTCATCGAGTGCTACCGCAACCTCCTCGCGTGGTCCCGCACCATGGACTCGCTCGGCTACGACACCATGTGGCTCACCGAGCACCACTTCCAGTACGAGGGCTACGAGGTCCTCCCGAACCTGATCCAGTTCGGCCAGCACCTGGCGATGCAGACCAAGGAGCTCCGCCTCGGCCAGATGTTCAATGTGGTGCCCCAGTGGCACCCGCTGCGCCTCGCCGAGGACTTCGCGATCGCAGACATCATCACCGGGGGACGCATGGAGTTCGGCGTGGGCCGCGGCACCGTCCCGCGCGAGGCATGGAGCCTCGGCACGGTCGTCGCGTCCGGCGACAACGAGATGTCTGCCGAGCACGACCGCCAGAACCGCGAGATCTTCGAGGAGGCAATGGAGGTCATCAAGCTCGCGTGGGCGAACGAGCGGTTCAGCTTCCGCGGCAAGCAGTTCGTCTTCCCGCCCGACGAGATCCCCGACCGCGGCAGCTACGTGGACGACCTGACGCTCATCCCCCGTCCGGAGCGGCACGTGGACGTCTACCAGCCCGTCACCAGCCCCGAGACGATCGAGTACGTGCCCCGCGCGGGCCACAAGGCCGTGTACTGGCTGCAGAACGCGGACAGCCAGAAGCAGAAGTGGGACCGCTACGCCGAGATCCGCGAGGAGATGGGCAGGCCCGTCGCTCCCGGTGAGGACAGGTGCCTCGTGATGAACATCCACGTCGGCAAGACCCGCGAACAGGCCATGGTCAAGGGCCGGCCCGGCCACGTGGAGTTCTGCAACTTCCTCTCCCCCTACGGCCGCTTCTCCAGTTACCGCAACCCCGACGGGTCGAAGGTCGCGTTCAACCACAATCCCACGGTCGAGGAGTCGAACGAGCAGAAGATCCAGATCGTCGGCTCCATCGACGACGCCGTCGACACCATCGGGTTCTGGCGCGACCTCCTCGACCTCAAGCACATCTGTTTCTTCTTCGACTTCCCGGGCGTCACGCGCGAGGAGATGACCGAGCAGATGCACCTCGTGGCCGAGGAGGTGCTCCCGCGCCTCGGCGAGAAGATGGAGCGCAGGCCGCTTCCGGCACTCTCCCCACTCGTGTGAGCACGACCGGCATCCCGGGCGCAGTCACGTCGCCGGTTGCGGGGCCCCGCATCCACCTGCCGATGCTCGTGGAGCCGCACGCGCACATCGACAAGGCGTTCCTCGCCGAGCGTGTCCGCAACGAGACCAACGATCTCATGGGGGCCATCGTCGCGCTCGATGCGGCACGGGAGTCCATCACACAGGCCGACACGCACGAACGGGCCGTGCGCGCGCTCAGGATGTACGCGGCGAACGGCGTGTCCACGGTGCGCACCCACGCCGATGTCACGCTCGCGAACGGGCTGGAGTCGCTCGAGGCACTGCTCGCCGCGAAGAGGGACTGCGCGGGGATCATCGACGTCCAGGTGGCGATGCTGCTCTCGTGGCCCGTCACGGGACCCGAATCCGCCGGGCTGAGGTCGCTCGCGGAGCGCGCAATTGCAGCCGGTGCGGACGTGGTGGGCGGCTGCCCCCACCTCGACGACGACCCAGCCGGTGCAGTCGAGTACCTCCACTCCCTCGCGGCCGGGTCCGGCCTGTCCCTCGATCTGCACGCCGACGAGAACCTCGATCCGGCATCCCGCGACCTCGAGTTGCTCGCCGACCTCATGCTGCGCACCGGTAGCGACGTGAGCGCAGTGGCCAGTCACTGCGTCAGCCTGTCCATGAGGCCCGAGAGCGAGCAGCGAATGGTCGCCCGGAAGGCGGCGGCCGCTGGCATCTCCGTGGTCTGCCTGCCTCAGACCAACCTCTACCTGCAGGCGAACGGCATCCGGACCGCTCCCCCGCGCGCACTCGCTCCCGTCCGGGTCCTCCTCGAGGAGGGAGTCAACGTGTGCGCCGGTGGCGACAACCTGCAGGACCCCTTCAACCCCATGGGCCGTGCCGACCCACTGGAGGCCGCGAATCTCCTCGTCACGGTCGCCCATCTCTCCCCCGAGGAGGCACTCGAGTGCGTCACCGGCTCTGCATCCCGCGCGATCGGCGCGCGCGACGCAGGGACAGCAGGCAGCACCTCCCCTGTCCTTTCCGTGCAGGCAACTACTGTGCGGGAGGCGTTGGCGACCGGAGCCCCCGACCGTCGCGTCGAGGCACCGGGCCCCTCAGCCGGACAGAAACGAAACAGAAAGTAAACACTGGCGTGACGCGGGCGGGGGAACCATCGTTTAGGTTCATCGCGTGCGCGATCACCGGGTGTCAGAAGTCGAGAACGGCGGAACAATGACGCAGCCCAGAACATCCGCATTGAGCTTCGAGTCCGTGTCGATGCGCTTCCCGGACGGGACGCAGGCACTCCAGGACGTGTCGCTCTCCATCACTCCCGGCGAGTTCGTGACGGTCGTAGGCCCCAGCGGCTGCGGCAAGTCCACCCTCCTGCGCATCGCGTCCAATCTCGAGACGGCCACCGGCGGGACTTGCCGCGTCGACCGTGACAGCATCGGGTACGTGTTCCAGGACGCCACGCTCATGGCATGGCGCAACGTGCGCCGGAACGTGGAGCTCATCGCCGAGCTCCACGGACTGGACAAGACCGAGCGGGCTGAACGGGCGGCTGCAGCGATCGAACTCGTCGGCCTCACCGGATTCGAGGACAAGTACCCGCGACAGCTGTCGGGCGGCATGCGGATGAGGGCCTCCCTCGCGAGGTCACTCGTCATGCACCCCAAGGTCTTCCTGTTCGACGAGCCTTTCGGGGCCCTCGACGAGATCACCCGCGAGCGCCTGAACGACGAGCTGCTGTCCCTGTTCCAGTCACAGGGCTTCGCCGGCCTGTTCATCACCCACTCGATCTCCGAGGCCGTCTACATGTCGACGAAGGTCCTCGTGATGTCGGCACGCCCGGGCCGGATCATCGCGTCAGTTGACATACCGTTCGCCTACCCGCGCACCCACGACCTCCGGTACACGGCCGAGTTCGGCGAGACCTGCGCGAAGGTGTCGCATGCCCTCCGGGGGGCACACCAATGAGCCAGACCGCCACCCCGCAGGCGGACACAGAGCTCCTGAACGAGGTGCTCCCGGATGTGAGCACCAGGCGGCGGTTCTCCGACTACCTCGGGCCCGCCGTGGTGTTCGCGCTCTTCATCGGGGTCTGGTACCTGCTCTCCTCGGTCATCCTCCCGCCGCAGAAGAGGTTCCTGCTCCCCACTCCCCACAAGGTGATCACCGACGGGTTCCTCGTGTGGCGCACCGGCGAGCGGCGGGGGTTCCAGCCGATCCTCATGTCCCTGTGGGACAGCGCGAAGATCGCGCTCATGGGACTCGGCATCACGATCGTCTTCGGCATGACGCTCGCCGTGCTGATGAGCAGCAAGCAGTGGCTCGAGCGCGCGACCTGGCCGTACCTCGTCGCCGTCCAGTCCGCGCCGATCCTCGCCCTCACCCCGCTCATCAGGGCCCTCATCGACGGCTCGACGAAGCAGCGGCTCCTCGTGGTCGTCCTCATCTCCATCTTTCCCATCGTCAGCAACACGCTCTTCGGGCTGCTGTCCGCGGAGAAGAGCCAGCACGAGCTCTTCACGCTGCAGGGGGCCAGCCGGTGGGTCAGGCTGACCAAGCTCCAGTTCCCTGCGGCCCTGCCCAACATCTTCGTCGGCCTCCGCATCTCGGCGGGCCTGGCGGTCATCGGGGCCGTGGTCGGCGACTTCTACTTCCGTCAGGGCGGCACCGTCGGCATCGGCGCCCAGATTGACGTCTACCGCTCGCGCCTCTGGGGCGCCGAGCTCATCACCGCCATCATCATGGCGAGTGTCCTAGGTCTGGTTGTGTTCCTCTTCTTCGGCTGGCTCTCCCGCAGGGCCATCGGGAAGTGGCACATCACCACCAGGGGTCAATGACCCGCCGCGCAGAACCACCTCACCCACACAGGAGACACCCATGATGAAGAGAACAATTCTCGGCATCTCGATGGCTGCAGCCCTCACGCTCTCGGCGTGCGGCGGCGGCGACTCGAGTTCCGACACGACAGCACCGGCCGAGGACACCACTCCTGCTGCCGGCGCGATCGACCTGTCGGGCGTCTGCCCGGCCAAGGTCATCCTCCAGACGGACTGGAACCCCGAGTCCGAGCACGGGATGCTCTACCAGCTCATCGGGCCCGGCTACGAGGTCGACACGGAGAAGGTCGCCGTCCGCGGCGACCTGGTCGCGAACGGCCAGCCCACCGGCGTCCAGGTCGAGGTCCGCCCCGGCGGCCCGGCTGTCGGCTACCAGCAGGTCACCGCGCTGCTGTACCAGGATCCCGAGATCATGCTCGGTTTCACCAGCACGGACGAGGCCGTGAGCAACTCCGTCGAGAAGCCGACCAAGGCGGTCTTCGCGCCGTTCAACATCAACCCGCAGATCATCATGTGGGACCCCGCGACGTACCCCGAGGCCAAGACCATCGCCGATCTCAAGGAGCCCGGCGTGAAGGTGCGCTACTTCGACGGTGCCGCCTACATGGACTACTTCACGGCGAACGGCATCCTGGACAAGAAGCAGGTCGACGGCACGTACGACGGCACGCCCGCATCGTTCATCGCCGCGGGCGGCAAGGATGCCCAGCAGGGCTTCGGCACGGCCGAGCCGTACTTCTACGAGAAGGTCCTCAAGGACTGGATGAAGCCGGTCGCGTACCAGTACATCCATGACGCCGGATGGACGGCCTATGCCTCCTCGCTCGGCGGCACACCCGAGAGCCTCTCGAAGAACGCCGAGTGCCTGAAGAAGCTCGTGCCGGTCATGCAGCAGGCTCTGCTCGACTACGTCCAGAGCCCCGACACCACCAATGCCATGATCCTCGACGCTGTGAACCAGTTCAACAACGGATGGGTCTACGACGCGGGCCAGGCGGCCGCCTCGGTCGAGAAGCAGCTCGCCGACAAGCTCGTGGCGAACAGCCCCGACGGCACGCTCGGGTCCTTCGACCTGCAGCGCGTCACCGACTTCATCGCCCTGGCGACCCCGGTCTACGAGAAGACCGGTGCCAAGGTGAAGGAGGGCCTGACGGCCGAGGACATCGTGACCAACGAGTTCATCGACCCGAACATCAAGCTCGGCTGAGCATCGGTCAACCACCGCACTCGACGGGGAGGGGCACTGCCCCTCCCCGTTTTGCGTTCACAGAGAAGGAGAGGAACCAGGTGACGGGCAGCGGACCGGCGCCTCAGCGGCCGAAATCGAACCGTGACACCTCGCCGAACACCTCGCCCAGCGTGGCGACGGCGGTGGCGAACATGCGGCCGCCGAGCTCGGCAGTCGCGAGCGTCGGATCACCGATGTGGCCCTCGGGGAAGAAGTCGTTCGACAACCAGCCGAAAGGCAC
>CAYXRQ010000070.1:0-6696 GCA_964466765.1 uncultured Bifidobacterium sp.
CCATGTAGACGATCTCGTCGGTGACGCGACCGTTCACGACCTTGCGGTACGGGCTTTCGATGAAGCCGTACTCGTTCACGCGCGCGAACGTGCTGAGCGCACCGATCAGGCCGATGTTCGGGCCTTCCGGCGTCTCGATCGGGCACATGCGGCCGTAGTGCGAGAAGTGCACGTCGCGGACCTCGAAGCCCGCGCGCTCGCGGCTGAGGCCGCCCGGGCCGAGCGCCGAGAGGCGACGGCGGTGGGTCAGGCCGGAGAGCGGGTTCACCTGGTCCATGAACTGCGACAGCTGCGACGTCCCGAAGAACTCCTTGATGGCGGCGACCACGGGGCGGATGTTGATGAGCGTCTGCGGGGTGATCGACTCGACGTCCTGGGTGGTCATGCGCTCGCGGACGACGCGCTCCATGCGCGACAGACCGATGCGGACCTGGTTCTGGATGAGCTCGCCCACGGAGCGCACGCGCCTGTTGGCGAAGTGGTCCTGGTCGTCCAGGCGGTAGCCCGGGGCCTGGTTGACGAGGTGGAGCATGTACGACACGGCCGCGAGGACCTCGCACTTGGTGAGCACCTCGCGGTTGTCGGTGGGGAGGTCGAGCTGGTCGGGGGTCAGGCCGAACAGTTCGGTGAGCTTGGCGACCTCGCCGCCGAGCTTGCGGTTCAGCTTGTAGCGGCCGACGCGGCTGAGGTCGTAGCGGCGGCTCTCGAAGAAGGCGCCCTCGAAGTACGCACGGGCGGACTCCACGTTGACGGGCTCACCCGGGCGGGCGCGCTTGTAGATCTCCATGAGCGCCTCGTCGCGCGTGGCGTACGTGTTGCGCTCCTTCTCCCACTGGCCCTCGAGGAAGTCGAAGTGGGCGACGAAACGGTCGAGGAAGCCGGGTGCGTTCTCCTCGTCGTAGCCGAGGGCGCGCAGCAGCGTGAACACGCTCATGCGGCGCTTGCGGGCCACGCGGCAGCCGGCTGTGACGTCCTTGCCGGGCTTCTGCTCGACGTCGAACTCCAGCCACTCGCCGCGGTACGGGTGCACGGTGCCCTTGACGAGCTGGTGCTTGGACAGGTTGCGCAGGCGGTAGCGCTCGCCCGGCTCGAAGATGACGCCGGGCGAACGGACGAGCTGCGAGACGACGACGCGCTCGGTGCCGTTGATGATGAACGTCCCCTTGTTCGTCATCTTCGGGAAGTCGCCCATGAAGACGACCTGCTCCTTGATCTCGCCGGTGGTGCGGTTGGAGAAGATCGCGCGCACGAACACGGGCGTGGCGAACGTCATCTCCTTCTCGCGGCACTCGGCCTCGGTGAACTTCGGCCCGGGGCAGAGGTCCTCGTCCTCGGGATCGAACTCGAGCTGCAGCTGCAGGTCACCGGAGTAGTCGGAGATCGGCGAGATGTCGCGGAAGGTCTCGGCGAGACCCTCCTTCATGAACCAGTCGAAGGACTCGCGCTGCACCGCGATGAGATCGGGAAGTTCGAGTTGCTCCACCAGGTTGGCGAACGAGTAACGGTCATGCGACAAGGAACGTGGGGCCACGATCACTCCTGAACTTCGAGATGGGAAAGAGCAACGACGTGCACCACCGGGAATCCGCACTGATTTTGGGGAAGGCGGAACCAGGAGGGGCAAGACACGGCAACCGACAACGCTATCGGCGCAAACCCATGCAAGACAACGGCCAAACAGGCCCCCCGTGAAGGGGCCCCGCCGAGGTGGGGGCAAAGTACGCCCCAGGAACGGGGTCAGTCAAGCACCCTCGGGACGCCGCTGAGCTGAATTATGAGAATGAATGAGAAATGCCCGCCCCGTGAGGGGCGGGCATTTCGGGGATCAGGGAGCGGCCTCGGCCGCCCGGATCACTTGAGCTCGACGGATGCGCCGGCCTCGACCAGCTTGGCCTTGGCCTTCTCCGCGTCGTCCTTGTTGACCTTCTCGAGGACCGGCTTCGGTGCGCCATCGACGAGGTCCTTGGCCTCCTTGAGGCCGAGGCTGGTGAGCTCGCGGACGACCTTGATGACGCCGATCTTCTGCGCGCCACCGTCGGTGAGGATGACGTCGAACTCGTCCTTCTCGTCCTCGGCTGCGGCACCGGCAGCTGCGCCGCCGGCGGCGACCATGGCCACTGCTGCCGGGGCAGCTGCGGTCACGCCGAACTTCTCCTCGAACGCGTCGAGGAGCTCCTTCAGTTCGATGACGGTGAGGGCGGCGATGCCGTCCAGGATGTCTTCCTTGGTGAGAGCCATGATGCTCGTTCTCCTTTTTTGCGGGGCCCCTGCGCGGGGCCCTCGAGTTGTGTGATTGGTTGCGGGGCCCGGGTCGGGACCCCTGTGGAAAGTTGTCGGGATTGGTTGGTTGCCGGTGTGTGCCGGCTGGTCAGGTCAGGCTGCCGACTTCTGGTCGACGAGAGCCTTCAGGCCGTACGCCATGTTGCGCGGGAGCGCCTGCAGCAGACCGGCCGTCTTGACGAGCGGGGCCTGCAGCATGCCGGCGAACTGGCTGAGCATGACCTCGCGCGACGGGAGATCGGCGAGGACCTCGACTTCCTTCGCGGAGACGGCCTTGCCGGCCACCGCACCGCCCCGGATGACGAGCAACGGGTTGGTCTTGGCGTATTCCTTCAGGGTCTTCGCGACAGCGGCCACATCACCGTGCACGAATGCGATGGCGGTGGGACCGACGAGCAGCGTGTCGAGACCTGCGATGCCTGCGTCGCGGGCGGCGAAACGAGCGAGCGTGTTCTTGTACACGCGGTACTCGCATCCGGCGCCGCGGAGCTGCACGCGGAGGTCGGCGAGCTGGGTCACGGTCATGCCGCGGTACTCGGTGATGATCACCGCGTCAGCGGCATCAAGCTTCGAGCGCACCTCGGCGACGACTGCTTCCTTCTCGGAACGGACATTTGACATTTTCACCTCCTCGGGTGTCCTGTGTTCACGCTCGGGGCGCTCGCTGTGAACGAACGCCGCGCCGAGCGGCACAGGGCCGCGAGGATTGGTGTCCGCCTGGTCAGGTGGGATTGCTCCCCTTGGCCGGAAGACCGGACCGGACGTCTCTGGCGAGGACCGAGAGATCAGTTGTGGGTGTGAAGCCTAGGGGCGCCGATGCCGGACGCCACCCGGGCGGTTCTCAGTCCGCGGACGGCTTGAGACGGTTCGGGTCGATCTTGACGCCGGGTCCCATGGTCGTGGAGACGGAGATCTTCTTCATGTAGCGGCCCTTGGCGGCGGCCGGCTTGGCCCGCTGGAGCTCGTCGAGGACTGCGCGCAGGTTGGTCTCCAGGTCGGCCTCGGAGAAGGAGGCCTTCCCGATGCGGACGTGCACGTTGCCGTAGCGGTCGGTGCGGTACTCGACCTTGCCGCCCTTGAACTCGCCCACGGCCTTGGCCACGTCCGTGGTCACCGTGCCGGTCTTGGGGTTCGGCATGAGACCGCGCGGGCCGAGCACGCGGCCGAGACGGCCGACGAGGGGCATCATGTCCGGGGTCGCGATCATGAGGTCGAAGTCCATGTTGCCCTTCTCGATCTCCTGGGCGAGGTCGTCCGCGCCCACGAGATCGGCGCCGGCGGCACGGGCCTCGGCGGCTGCGTCACCGGCGGCGATGACCGCGATGCGCAGGGTCTTGCCCGAGCCTGCGGGCAGGGCCACGGTGCCGCGCACCGTCTGGTCCGCCTTGCGCGGGTCGACACCCAGGCGGACGGCGACGTCGACGGACTCGTCGAACTTCTTGGTGGCCGTCTTCTTCACGATGGCCACGGCCTCTGTGGGCGTGTACTGCTCGTCGCGGTTGAACAGCGCGACGGCTGCCTTGTACTTCTTTGCTTCCGGCATGATGCCTCCCTCTCTCCTTTGTGTTGTGCGGCCCGGCCTGGCGAGGTGATCCTGTGGCCGGGAGAACTGTTCGCGCCGCGTGCGGCGCAGGTGGTCAGACGACCTTCAGCCCCATGGAACGGGCGGTGCCACGGACCTGCTGCTTGGCGGCCTCGAGGTCGTAGGCGTTGAGGTCGGGCATCTTGATCTTGGCGACTTCCTCGACGTCCGCCTCGGTGACAGTGCCGGCGACGGTCTTGCCGGGGGTCTGCGACGCCTTCTCGAGACCGGCCTTCTGGCGCAGGAGCACCGGCGTGGGCGGGGTCTTCAGGATGAAGGTGAAGCTGCGGTCCTCGAAGATCGAGATCTCGACCGGGATGATGGTGCCGGCCTGGGCCTCCGTGGCGGCGTTGTACTGCTTCACGAAGTCCATGATCTGGATGCCGTGCGGTCCGAGCGCGGTGCCGACCGGCGGGGCAGGCGTTGCCTTGCCCGCGGGGATCTGGATCTTCACGATTGCGGCGAGCTTCTTCTTTGCCATGACTGTTCTTTCCTTCTAACGGTCCAAGTGTGCCTGCTCGGTCAGAGCTTTGCCACCTGGCTGAAGTCCATTTCCACCAGGGTCTCGCGACCGAAGATGTTGACGAGGACCTTGAGCTTCATGTGGTCGGTGTTGATCTCGGCCACGGTGCCGTTGAAATCGGCGAACGGGCCCTCCTTCACGCGGACGCTCTCCCCCACCTCGTACTCCATCTTGGGGGCCTTGCGCTTGGGCGCGGACTCCCCGTCGCCCTTGGCGGACAGGAAGGTCTCGACCTCGCGGCGGGACAGCGGGGTCGGCTTCTGGCCCTTGTGGGCCTGGCCGACGAAACCGGTGACGCCGGGCGTGTTGCGGATGCAGAACCAGGTCTGGTCGTCCATCTCGCAGCGCACCAGCAGGTAGCCGGGGAACACCTTCTTCGAGACGGTGGTCTTGCGGCCCTGCTTGAACTCCACCACGTCCTCCATGGGGATCACGATCTCGTAGATCGAGTCCTCGAGGTTCATGGAGGTGATGCGGGTCTTGAGGTTCGCCTCGACCTTCTTCTCGTAGCCGGACTGGGAGTGGACCACGTACCACTTGCCGGGCTTGGCCCATGCGGGGGTCTCCGTGGGGCCCTCGTCCTCCTCGTCCTCGTCGTCGGCACCGACGGCGCCGTCGGTCTGGTCGGTGAGGTCGAGGACCACGTCGGGCTCGTGCTGCTCGTCGGTGTCGGTGTTGAATTCGTCGTTCATCTTCAGTCCTTGTAGAGCCAGCCGGAGAAGACCCCGAACACCGCGTCGAGACCGCCCACATAGGCGGTGAACACCACGACGGTCACGAAGACGATCAGCGAGTAGCGGCGGATCTCGGGCCACTTCGGCCAGGCCACCTTCGCCATCTCCTCGCGCACCTCGCGGACGTACGTGACGGGCCCGGTGCGCTCCTCGGACTTCTGGCGCGGCTGCGGCTGGGTGCGCACGGGGTTGCCCTGCTCGTTGAGGGCCCCCATTCGCTTCAGTGCCCGCTTCTGCTCGCGGTTCAGATCCGTTGACATGTCGTTTCGTTCTTCTCTGTGTGTTTCTTCTTTGCAGGGCAGGAGGGACTCGAACCCCCGACCGTCGGTTTTGGAGACCGATGCTCTACCAACTGAGCTACTGCCCTAATCGCCCGCCACCGACGATCCGGTGTGCGGACCGACCTATGTGAGAGGTGCCGTCAGCGCGTTTCCTTGTGTGTCGTGTGCCGACGGTCGCGCGCGCAGTACTTCTTCATCTCCAGACGCTCGCGGTCGTTGATCTTCGACTTCATCGTGATGTAGTTGCGCTCCTTGCACTCCGTGCACTCGAGCGTGATCTTCACGCGCTTGTCGCTCTTTGCCATGACGGCACCTCTTCCTTCGGGACAGTTCCGTTACTTGATGATCTTGGTGACGCGGCCGGCACCCACCGTGCGGCCACCCTCACGGATCGCGAAACGCAGACCCTCGTCCATCGCGATCGGCTTGCCCAGCTCCACCGTCATCGTCACGTTGTCACCGGGCATCACCATCTCGGTCCCCGCCGGCAGCGCGATCGTGCCCGTCACGTCAGTCGTGCGGAAGTAGAACTGCGGACGGTAGTTGTTGAAGAACGGCTTGTGACGGCCGCCCTCCTCCTTGGTCAGCACGTACACCTGGCCCTCGAAGTTCGTGTGCGGGGTGATCGACCCCGGCGCGCACAGCACCTGGCCGCGCTCCACGTCCTCCTTCTTCGTGCCGCGCAGCAACGCACCGATGTTGTCGCCCGCCTGGCCCTCGTCGAGCAGCTTGCGGAACATCTCCACACCCGTGCACGTGGTCTTCTGCGTGTCACGCAGACCCACGATCTCGATCTCGTCGCCCGTGTGGACCTTGCCCTGCTCGACCTTGCCGGTCACCACGGTGCCGCGGCCCGTGATCGTGAACACGTCCTCGATCGGCATCAGGAACGGCTTGTCCAGGTCGCGCTTGGGCTCCGGGATCGCCGTGTCGCACGCAGCCATCAGCTCCATGACCTTGTCCTGCCACGCCGAGTCACCCTCGAGCGCCTTCAGCGCCGACACACGCACCACAGGGGCGTCGTCACCGGGGAACTCGTACTCGTTCAGCAGCTCACGGACCTCCATCTCGACCAGCTCGAGGAGCTCCTCGTCGTCGACCATGTCCGACTTGTTCAGCGCCACCACGATGTAGGGCACGCCCACCTGGCGCGCGAGCAGCACGTGCTCACGGGTCTGGGGCATCGGGCCGTCGGTCGCGGCCACCACCAGGATCGCGCCGTCCACCTGGGCCGCACCGGTGATCATGTTCTTGATGTAGTCCGCGTGGCCCGGCATGTCCACGTGCGCATAGTGA
>CAYXRQ010000071.1:0-3022 GCA_964466765.1 uncultured Bifidobacterium sp.
GCTGGACGAGCCCACCGCGGTGCTCGTGCCGGCGGAAGTGGAGAAGCTGTTCGAGAACGTGCACGCGATGACGGCCAGCGGCAAGTCCATCGTGTTCATCAGCCACAAGCTCGGCGAGGTGGTCGAGATCTCCGACCGGGTCACCGTGCTGCGCAACGGCCGGGTCACCGGCCATGTGTCCGGGCGCGGGAGCACCGACACGCGCGAACTGGCCCGCCTCATGGTGGGCCGCGACATCGACCTGGCCGTGCAGCGCGCGTCGCACCCCACCGGCCACGAGGTCCTGCAGATCCGTGACCTCACCCTCACCGTGAACGGCATCGACGTGCTGTCGGGCATCTCGTTCAACGTGCACGAGGGCGAGATGGTCGGCATCGCCGGTGTCGCCGGCAACGGCCAGAAGGAACTCGCCGACACGATCGCCGGGCTCGTCTCCCCCACCTCGGGTTCGGTGTCGATCGGCGGCTCCATGTCCACCGACCGCGGCCCGATCGCCGCGCGCGAACTGGGCCTGGCCTACGTCCCCGAGGACCGGCTGGGCATGGGCCTGGTGCCCTCCATGTCGATCCTCGACAACCTGCTCCTCACGCGCGACCGCGACACCGTGGTGGACCGCGCGTCCGTGAAGCCCGAGGCCACCCGCCTCATCGACCAGTTCGAGATCAAGGCGAACGGGCCGGAGCACCTCGCCCGCAAGCTGTCCGGCGGAAACGCGCAGAAGGTCCTGCTCGCGCGCGAGCTCTCCGGCGGCCGCACCGCGACGAAGCTGCTCGTGGTCTGCTCGCCCACCCGCGGGCTCGACGTCGGGGCGATCGAAACCGTGCGCCGTCTGCTCGACGACGCCCGCAGCGCGGGCCAGGCGATCCTGCTCGTCTCGGAGGACCTCGACGAGATCATGTCCCTTGCCGACCGCATCCTCGTGCTCTACCGCGGGCGCATCGTGCACGAGACCCCGGGCGAGACGGCGCAACTGTCCACCGTGGGCGCCGCGATGGCCGGTCTCTCCGGGGAGGGCCAGCAATGAACCTGCCCTTCAGGCTCGCGTTCGAGCAGCGCACGGAGACACCCCGGCGGCTCTCGGTCATGGTGCCGCTGCTGTCCGTTCTCGGGGCGCTCGTCGCCGGCGGCATCTTCCTGCTCGCCACCGGGTACTCGCCGCTCGAGACCTACTCCAACATGCTCTCGGACGGGTTCTTCTCCTCCACCGGCATCACCGACACGCTCGGCCTCAGCACCGTGCTGATCTGCACGGGCATCGCTGCCGCGTTCGCGTTCCAGATGAACCTGTACAACATCGGCGGCGAGGGGCAGCTGTACCTCGGCATGATCGGCGGCACGTGGGCCGGGCTGTTCTTCGGCGACCGTCTGCCGGGCTTCGTGATGATCCCCGTGGTCCTCCTGGTCGGTGCGCTCTGCGGCGCGCTGTGGATCGCCCTGCCGGCGTTCGTGCGGGCGCGCCTCGGCACCAGCGAGATCGTGACCACGCTGCTGCTCACCTACATCGGCGCCAGCCTGGTGAACCACTTCATCTACCGCGCGGGCAGCTACTTCCGCGCTCCGAACACGCTGTTCCCGCAGGGCCGCCAGGTGCCCGACTCGGCCGCGCTCACCCCGCTCGGCGACACCACGATGTACCCCACGTTCTTCCTGGTGGTCGCTCTCGCGGTGTTCCTGTGGTGGGTGGTGCGCCGCACCGAGTTCGGCTACCGCATCCAGGTCATCAGCGACTCCCCGCGCGCGGCCCGGTACGCCGGCATCAGCGCCGAGCGCACCACCGTGCAGGTGATGATGATCTCGGGCGCACTCGCCGGGTTCGGTGGCGCGACCCTGGTCGTGGGCACGTTCGGCCGGCTCGACCCGGGCATCGTGGTGCTCGGCTATGGATACGCGGGGATCGTCATCGCGGCTCTCGCCCGCAACAACATGTCGGCGATCATCGTGAGCGGGATCCTGTTCGCGGGCCTGCGCACGGGTGGCGACAAGCTGCAGATCTCCACGGACACCCCGATCCACATCGGCGTGATGCTGCAGGGCGCGATCCTGCTGTTCGCGCTCGGCGGCGAGGCGTTCCGCCGCTACCGGGTGCGCGTTGTGCGGACGCAGACCGTGACGGCACAGGGAGCGGCAACAGGAGGCACACACGGCACGGCGCAGGGGGCTGAACAGTGAACTCGAACATCTGGGTGCTGATGTCGGCCGACTCCGTCGCACTGGCCACCACTCTCGTCCTCGCCGCGCTCGGCGCGCTCTTCACGGAGCGGGCCGGCGTGCTGAACCTCGGCATCGAGGGGATCCTCCTCACGTCGGCCATCACGTCGTTCATCGCTGCGGACTCGTCCGGCAGCATCTGGCTGGGACTGGTCGTCGGGTCGTTGCTCGGTGCGGTGCTGGCGGCCATCCACGCGGTGCTTGCCGTGACGCTGCGCGCGAACCAGATCGTGTCCGGCCTGGCACTCGTCATCTTCGGCACGGGGCTCGCGAACTTCCTCGGCAAGCCCTACGAGGGCAAGAACATCGAGACCAAGATCCTGCCGCTCTCGTTCGGCCCGCTCACCGACATCCCCGTCATCGGGCCGGTCATCTTCGGCCAGGATCCCGTCACATACTTCACGATTGCCCTCGCTGTCGCGTCGTCGTGGTACCTGTTCCGCACGCGGCCGGGCCTCGAGCTGCGCGCCACGGGTGACGACCCTGCCACAGTCGACGCACAGGGCCTCAAGGTGTCGACAATCCGCATTCGCTACACGCTTGCTGGCGGGGCCTTGGTGGGTCTCGGTGGGTCGTGGCTGATGCTCGCCGAGAGCGCGGCCTGGCACCAGGCCGCCACGACGAACGGCATCGGCTGGATCGCGTTGGCACTGGTGGTGTTCGCCAGTTGGAGGCCGATCAGGCTGATCGCCGGTGCGATCCTGTTCGGGTTCACGCTGCAGCTGCCGTTCACCCTGCAGGCCGAGAACATCACGTTCATCCCGCAGGCGTTCCTGCAGATGGTGCCGTACGCCGTCACGTTGATCTCCCTGAT
>CAYXRQ010000071.1:3122-6690 GCA_964466765.1 uncultured Bifidobacterium sp.
CGTTCGCTTTCCCGAACGAGCCCAGCACCCCACCTGCCCCTCGCGGCGTTCGCTATCCCGAACGCCACAAACGTCAGGCGCGCCGGGACTCATGCTCGTGGCGCATGCCCACAGCACACCCCACCAGCACTCATCTGGGGCATGGGAAGAACTCCACGGGTGTCAGTGATGGATGTGCACAGGCCGATCGGCTCGCTGTGCCGCGGGGTGGAGGGAGACGTTCTGGACGTCCTCGTTGCGTCCCGTCTCTCCCAGACCGGGAGCACCATTGCGGCCCGGTGCGGCAGGTCAAAGAGCGAGGTGTGGCACGCCCTCCGTCACCTCGAGTCAGCGGGTGTGGTGCACACGCACCGTGACGAGGGCGGGACGTGGCACTCGCTGCGCAGTGACTCCCCCCTCACCTCGGCCCTCCTCAGGTTCGCAGATGTGAAGCACGACTTCGCGGACGACATCAGGCAACATCTCGCCAAGTGGGACCCTGCACCGTTGTCCGCGACGCTTGGCACCACCACGTGGGCACGCAAGATCGGCGCCGGAACGGTCATCGTGATAATCACGGCAAGTGGTCCACATGACACGGACTGGCCGGCACGTCTGCGTCACCGCCTCCGCAGGAGCCTCGGCCCATCGGTCCACGCCGTCACCGGAACCGCCGCCGAGATCAAGGACTTCCTGCGCGCGGCAGGGATCGACCACAGCAACCCGTGGGACAGGCCCACCCACATCTCGGGGATGCCGCTTGCTCAGGCGCTCGACTGCGCCACTGGCGGAACAGGAGGGATTTGAACCCCCGGGCCTTGTGGGCCGTCCGCTTTCAAGGCGGGTGCATTAGTCCGCTCTGCCACTGTTCCGTGGCCCACGCTATCGGCGAACTTGGGAACGCAGGTCGCTGACCCAGTCGTCAGCGGACTGCCAGCGGGCATCTGCGTGCTCGCGCGCGGTGTGGGCGTGCTCCCCTGCGGCCGGGTACGAGCCAAGGAACTTCACGTCACCCTGCTTGGCACGCAGCTCGCGCAGTGCGTCAGCCACGAGTTCGTCATCAATGTGGCCGTCCGCGTAGATGATGAAGCAGTAGTCACCCAGGCCGCCTGCCTTCGTGGGCCGTGACGACAGCAGCGACAAATTGATCCGGCGCGCCGCGAACTCCTGCAGGATTGAGATCAGCGAGCCCGGCTCGTCAGCCCTCTGGAACACCACGATCCCGGTCTTGTCGTGGCCGGTCGCGGCGGGGATGCCCTCGCGTGCCACCAGGATGAACCGGGTCTGGTTGCCCTCGTGGTCGGCGATGTTGCGCGCCAAGACGTCCAGGCCGTACAGCGCGGCGGCGTTCGCAGGCGCGACAGCGGCAACCGCCCGCTCACCGTTCTTCACGCGCTCACCCACCAACCGTGCTGCGTCGGCAGTGCTGTTGGCGGCCAGCACCTCGGCACCGCCCGCATTCGTGCGCAGCCACGCAGCGCACTGGGCGGTGGCCACCGGGATCGACAGCACCTCCGTGAGCGCCGAGACATCCGTGCCCGCCGCACCGACGAGACAGTGCTCGATGTCCAGCACCACCTCGCGCTGGATGAACAGTTCGTAATCGAAGATCAGGGCGTCCTGGGTGAAGTTCACCGTGCCCTCGATCGAGTTCTCGATCGGCACGAAGCCGGCGTCAACCTCGCCCGCAGCAACAGCATCCAACACGTCCGGCACGCTGCGGTACGGCACCAGTTCGTCCGCTGACAGGTCCTGCTGGGTCAGCAGGGCCTGCTCGGTGAACGTGCCGAAGGGTCCGAAGAACCCGATGCGCCGGGGGTTGTGTGCCACGGCTGGCAAGGCTACGCCGAGATGCCGCCCTCCATGAAGGTCTTTACGATCCCCGTGAGGGCATCCACGCCCAGCTCACCCGACACCCGGTTGCTCACGGTGCCGTCCGCCTTCACGAACACCATCGTCGGGAAGCTCGTGCCCCCGTACGCGGCCATGATGTCGCCGCCCTGGGTGTCGGCGATCGTCTCCCACTTCCAGCCCTTGTCCACCAGCCATTGCGACGGCGGCCAGTTCGGCTGGTCGCTGCGCGAACTTGTCGCCACGCCCACGATGCGCAGCCCGGTCGGCACACCGACGGTCTCCGCCCACTCGATGATGCGCGGGATCTCGTTGTTGCAGTGCGGGCACCAGTGGGCGAGGAACACGAGCATCGTGGGCCTGCCCGATGCCGCCACATCGAGCGACACCGCCGACCCGTCAAAATCGAACCCGTCGACCACCGGCACCTGCGCTCCGATTGCCTCGTCCTGCACGCCATCCTGCAACGGCGCAAGCGGCGCACCCTGGATGCGTGCGGCCTGGTACTCGGCCGGCTCGGCCTTGTCGGGCAGCGACCCGCCGGGGGCGACCGTGGTGGCGGCCCCGCCGGGGAACGTCACGTCAGGTGCGCCGTTCCCGCCGTTCGCCACCGCGATGACGAGAGCGACCGCAATCACCGCGGCGATGGCACCGCCGACCAGCCTTCCGGGGTTCTTCATTTCTTCCTTTCGGCGGCCATCACCACGATGACCGACAAGAACGCGGCACCCGCCATGAAGGGAAGGGTGACGAAACCGAACATGCGGAACCAGATCGTGGTGCACGGCACATCGAGCGAGCACACGTCCGACTCCAGCGTGGGAAACCACTCCACCAGGTAGTGATACACCGAGATGACGAGGCCCACCGAGGCGAGCACCGTGACGTACGGCGCGGCCACCCGCTCGCGGCGCACCACGGCAACGAGCGACACGAGCGCGATCCCGTACATGCAGATGCGCTGGTACCAGCACAGCTTGCACGGCGCGTAGTCGGCGATCTCGCTGAAGTACAGGCTGCCCAGCATCGACGAACCGGTCAGCAGCAGGGCGAACCGCATCGCGTTGTCGCGGGCGACCCGCACGATCCCGCCACCGAACGAGGTCGCGCGGGCGACGGTCATGGATGCCACGAGAACGACGGCACCCGCGAGAGCTGCGAGCGCGAGCATCGCGCTGAACATCTGCATCGCCTCGGTGTCCACAGTTCCATTCTGCCGTGCCGCGGTGGCAGGATGGTGGGCGTGACTACGGCAACATCGGTGGGCATCGCCGCGCTCCGCGACATGCGCACAGACAGGCGCAAGAGGCGCGTGGCGGACATGGAGTGGTTCGAGCTCCTGTACCGCGTGTACCTGGCCGCACTCATCGGGGGTTTTGTCGTCCTCTACCTGTCCTCCCTCGTGCAGGACGCCCCGTTCACTGCCTCCCAGTTCGATGCCGTCATCACGGACGGCCCGCGGGTCGCCGGGCTCGTCATGGCCGTGGTCTGCTTCCTGGGCATGCGCAGCGGCGCCCAGGGCGGGCCGGTGAACGTGGAGGACGCCGAGGTGCGCCACGTCCTCCTCGCCCCAGTCGACCGCGGCGCTGTGCTGCGCCGCCCGGCCGCCCAGCGTCTGCGCACGGCGGCCTTCACCGGTGCGATCGCGGGCGGTGCGGCCGGCCTCGTCATCTCGAAGCGCGTGCCCGAGAGCTGGGGCAGAAGCCCGTCACAGTTCGTCATCCTCGGGGCGGCTGGC
>CAYXRQ010000072.1:0-6689 GCA_964466765.1 uncultured Bifidobacterium sp.
AGCGCCGCGGACCGCAGGACGGGGTCGAAGCCGACCACCACGTTCGGGTGGCACTCGCGCAGCCCGCTCAGCGAGTCGGCGAACACCGGCCAGCCCGCGGACTCGGCGAGAGCGAGAACACCGGGGGCAGAGCCGCGGCCTGCCACCAGCACCCCGCGCCGTCCGGAGAGGAGTGCCGCCAGTCGCGAGACAGTCGCGGCCTCCACGGCGAGCGTGCCCGGGATGATCGCTGCATCGTCCGGCGCCGGCAGTTCGCCGACCTCCCCCAGGAGAGGCTCCCGGAACGGCAGGTTGAGGTGCACCGGACCGGGCAGCGAACCGATGCTCGCGGCCATCGCACGGCGCGCCAGCGAGCGCCACGTGTGCGACGCATCCTCTGACGGCACGCCCGGGTCGTGGAACCAGCGCACGGCGTTCCCGAACATCTTCGTCTGGTCGATCGTCTGGGGTGCGGACACGTCGCGCAGCTCCGGGGGACGGTCGGCCGTGCAGACGACCATGGGGACGCGGCTGAGGCTGGCCTCATGGACGGGCGCGACGAAATGTGCGGCTGCTGTTCCCGAGGTGCACAGGAGCACCGCTGGGGTGCCGGTGGCACGCCCGATACCGAGTGCGGCGAACCCGGCACTTCGCTCGTCATGGAACACGTGCAGCGCCAGACGGGGCTCCCTGGCGATCGCCACCGCGAGAGGGGTGGAACGACTGCCCGGAGCCACGACGGCGTGCGCAATGCCCTGGCGCGCCCACTCATCCACGAGGGCCGCACAGAATTTCGCCGAGGTGTCGCCCGGGGTTGCCATGGGCCTAGTCTCGCACCGTGCGAGTCGAAATCTGGTCCGACGTTGTGTGCCCCTGGTGCTACATCGGCAAGCGGCGCTTCGAGAAGGCCGTCGCCGTGCTCAGGGAGAAAGGTGTCACGGAGCCGATCGAGGTGGTGTACCGCGCCTACCAACTCGACCCCACCGCGCCGGTCGGCACGGGCACCCCGGTCAGGGACGCCTACGCGAAGAAGTTCGGGGGCAGGGAGCGGGCGGAACAGATCCTCGGGCACGTCACCAAGGTGGCCGCGGCCGACGGCATCGAGTTCCGGATGGACATCGCCCTCCGCGCGAACACAGTCCTCGCCCACCGGGCGCTCCATCGCGCCCTCGAGACGGGTGGTCCGACGCTCCAGGACTCGCTCAAGGAGCGTCTCCTGCGCGCCTACTTCACCGAGGGGCTCGACGTGGGAGATGCCGCCACTGTCGCTCGCTGCGCCGGCGAGGTCGGCATGGACGCTGATGACCTTGCCGCGTGGCTGGACGGCGACGGGGGCAAGGCGGAGGTTGTCGCCGACCTTCGTGGTGCGATGGACCGCGAGATATCGGCCGTGCCGACGTTCGTGATCGACGACAGGTTCATGGTGCCGGGAGCGCAGGACGTGGACGTCTTCGTCAACGTCATCGAGCGCGTGCTCGCGAAGTGAGCCCCCGGACGTGATTCTCGCCCACGAGACCGTGGGGGCCGGCCTACCGGTCGCGTTCGTCCACGGTTTCACTCAGACACGCGGCTCGTGGACCCCGCTCCTCGCGTTGCTGGACAACGTCGATGCGACGCTCATTGATGCCCCCGGTCACGGCGGCTCCACGGACGGTGCCCGGAGCCTCCCGCAGTGCGGCGACGACATCGCAGAGACGATGCGCACGGGGGTCCTCGTCGGTTATTCCATGGGTGCGCGCATGGCACTGCATGCCGCCCTGGCCCACCCCGAGAAGGTGACCGGGCTCGTCCTCATCAGCGGAACGGCAGGGATCGAGGATGCAGGTGAGAGAAGGTCACGCAGGGAGGCCGACGACGCCCTCGCCGACCGCATCGAGGAGATCGGCACTGCCGCCTTCATCGACGAATGGCTCGCCAACCCGATGTTCTCCGGCCTCACACCTGAGATGGCCATGCGGGACGAGAGGCTGCGCAACTCCCCCCGCGGGCTCGCGGACTCGCTGCGCCACGCCGGGACCGGCACCCAGGAGAATCTGTGGCCGCTGCTGCCCGAACTCTCGGTGCCGACGCTCGTCATCACCGGCACTCGCGACGCGAAGTTCACCGAGATCGGCGGGCGCATTCACCGCGCCGTCGCCGGCAGCGTCCACGCAAAGGTCGAGGGCACAGGCCACACCGTGCACCTGGAGGCCCCGGCCGAGACAGCTCGCATGCTTCTCGACTGGCTGCTCACGCAACGGCGATGAAGAGGCCCGCGGCGTAGGCGGCACCGAACACGAGCTGCGCGCGCCCCACCGCACCGAGGACCGGGATGAGGTCGCGGCCGGTGGCGCCCGACCTCACGTCCCGCACGGCCGGCCACGCTGCGGCGACGCCAACAATGCCCACGAGCGCTGCGGCACCCTCTGCCACAGCGGAGAGAACCACGAGAACTGCGGCCGCGAGGAAGAGCGACACGAACACTCCTCTCGTGGTCCTGTCCCCCAGCCGCACGGCGAGGGTCCTCTTCCCGGCGACCGTGTCGCCCGGGATGTCACGGAGGTTGTTGATCACGAGCAGCGCGCACGCGAAACAACCCGCGGCACTCCCCGAGACCAGCATCGTCCCGGTCAGCCTGTCGGCGACCACATAACCGGTGCCCGCGGTGGCAACCAGTCCGAAGAACACGAACACGAAGACCTCGCCGAGACCCGCATATCCGTACGGGCGGGGCCCGCCCGTGTACAGCCACGCAGAGGCAATCGCCGCAGCGCCGACGACGAGCAGCCACCACGTCGTGACGGCCGCGAGGAGGAGCCCGGCTGCTCCCGCGGCACCGAACGCGAGGAATGCCGCCTGCTTCACCCGTGACGGCGGGGCCGCCCCGGATCCGACCAGGCGCAAGGGCCCGACACGCACCTCGTCCGTTCCGCGGATGCCGTCGCTGTAGTCATTCGCGTAGTTGACCCCCACCTGCAGCGCAAGGCTCACGACGAGTGCAGGGAGCACCCTCCACCATGCGGATCCGTCTGCGGCGCCGGCACACGCGGCTCCCACCGCGACAGGAACGACGGCGGCCGGCAGCGTGCGGGGCCGGGCACCCTCCCACCACATCCGCAGTCCGGTCGGGAGTCCAGGAGCACCAGTCACGCCTCCAGTGTCCCATTCCCGGTCCGCCCGGAGGGGAACCCCAATACGCTCACGGCGTGAACGAACTGGTCTGTCTCGATCTGCCCCTCGGCGACCGCTTCGTCTCGGAACTCAGGCGCGCATGGGATGCCGGCGATGCCGTGTTCCCACTGGACCAACGGCTCCCCGGGGCGGCAAGGCAGGCGCTGGTCGAGAGCGTCGCACCGACGAGGATCGTCGACGCCCACGGGAGCCGCAGGTACGCCGGCAGACCGGTGGAGTCGGGCGACGCACTCGTCGTCGCCACGAGTGGCAGCACGGGGCAACCGAAGGCTGTCGTGCTCACCCACGAGGCCGTCAGGGCCAGTGCCGTCGCTGTCCACGCCAGGCTCGGGGTCGGACAAAGTGACACGTGGTTCGCCTGCCTGCCGCCCGCCCACGTGGGCGGTCTGTCGGTCGTGACGCGCAGCGTCGTCGCGGGCACGCGCCTCATCACCGCGGCGTCGTTCTCGCCGGAGGCGTACGAGTCAGCAGCACGTGACGGTGCGACGCTCGTCTCCCTGGTCCCCACCGCACTCCTCCGGGTTGACCCCGGCCTGTACCGCGTCATCGTGCTCGGCGGGTCGCGGCCGCCGTCCCCGCGCCCCTCGAACTGCATCGCCACCTACGGGATGACGGAGACGGGCAGCGGCGTCGTCTACGACGGCGTCCCGCTCGACGGTGTGGAGACGAGGATCGTGGACGGCATCATCCATCTCCGGTGCCCGATGCTGATGCGCTGCTACCGCGACAGTTCCTCGCCTGTTGATGCCGACGGATGGCTGAGGACCGGCGACATGGGCTCGTTCAACGATGACGGCACGCTCCGCGTGGACGGGCGCGAGGGCGACCTCATCATCACGGGCGGGGAGAACGTGTGGCCCGAACCCGTGGAGGCCGCCATGGACACGCACCCCGCCGTCGTCGAGTCGTGCGTGGTCGGGATCGACGACCCGGAGTGGGGCCAGGCAGTCCATGCATTCGTGGTCGTCCGCGGCGACGTCACGCTCGAGGCACTCAGAGAGCACGTCAAGGAGACTCTGCCGGCGCACTGCGCGCCGAAGCACCTGCACGTGGTGGAAGCGATACCCCGGACCGCACTGGGCAAGCCGGTGCGCACCGCCCTCGCAGGCTCGCTGAGGTGAGCTCACGGGCGCGCGCATAGTCTCGCCGGATGACAGGAGACGAGACGCGGCTGCCGGGTTCCTACTGGCGGCAGTTCGCGGCATCCGCCGTGTCGAACCTCGGCGACGGCGCGAACGCGGCGGCGATGCCACTGCTGGCGATCACCCTCACAGACGATGCCCGCCTCATCAGTCTCGTCGCGTTCGCCTCGATGGTCCCGTGGCTCGTCCTCAGCCTCCCTGCCGGGGTGTGGCTCGACCGATGGGAGACGCGGAGGGTCATCGTCACCGCGACCGCGGTCCGCGCGGCGATGTACGGCCTGATCGCTGCCCTCGTCGCCACTGACACCGTCCGGATCTGGTCCCTGCTCGCCGCACTGCTGGTCATCGGCTGTGCCGAGGTCTTCTTCGACATGGGCTCACAGGCATTCCTGCCCTCCATCGTCCCCGAGGAGTCTTTGCACAGGGCCAACGGCCTCCTGTACTCCGTGGAGGTCGTCACCAACTCGTTCATCGGCCTGCCCCTCGGCTCGTGGCTGTTCGTCATCGCGGCCGGCGTGCCGTTCGGCATCAACGGCGCCGCTCTCGCACTCGCCGCCGTCCTCGTGTCCACGATCAGGACCGTCCCCGGAAAGAGGGCCGCCAGCACCGACAGGCAACAGAGGTACTTTCTCGTCGACCTCCGTGAGGGCATGTCCTGGCTGTGGCACCACCGCAACCTGCGGACCCTTGCGGTCCTGCTCGGCGTGACCAACGGGGCTCTCATGTTCGGTGAGGCGATCTTCGTCAAGTTCGCGTTCCGTTATCTCGGTGTCGGGCCGCGCGGCTACGGGTTACTTCTCGCGCTCACTTCGATCGGCGCCATCCTGGGCGGACTCCTCGGGGACCGCATTGCAGGACAGCTCGGCGTGGCCGCATCCATCATCGGTGCGTACGTGGTCTTCACCGTCGCAGATGCGGTCAGGGCCGCCTTCCCCTCGGTCGCTCTCTTCGCCGTCATGTCGATTGCCGTGTCACTGGCCGGGACCGTCTGGAACGTGGTCACCGTCAGCTACCGCCAGCGGGTCATCCCCGCTGAGCTCTTCAGCAGGGTGAACAGCGCGTACCGCTTCATCGGCACGGGCTCCATCGCACTGGGTGCCGTCATCGGGGGCCAGACCGCACATCACCTCGGCCTCCGCGCCCCGTACTTCCTCGGGTCGGCAGTGACGGCGGTTGCCCTCATGTGGGGACTGCCGGTCCTCCGCAGCCCCGGGTTCGCCGAGCTGGGTGCGGGCCGCGAGCAGGCCTAGTCGGACTCGACCAGCGGCGTGATGCGGAGGGTGCGGATCCTCCGTCCCTCGATGGCATCCACTGTCAGTCGCCAGCCCTCGTGGTCGATCGATTCGCCCACCACCGGCACGTGCTCAAGGGTGCCGAACACGAACCCTCCGACCGTGTCCCAGTCCTCGTCGGGTATGCGCAGCGAGAAGTGCTCGTTGAAGTCCGACACCGCCATCCCGGCGTCCACCAGCGTGTCACCGTTGTCCAGTTGCTGTATCTCGGGGTCCTCGGCGTCGTGCTCGTCCACGATCTCGCCGACGAGCTCCTCGAGACAGTCCTCGAGCGTGACCAGCCCGGCGATGGAACCGTATTCGTCGGCCACGACCGCCATGTGGAAATGGTCGCGCTGCATGTCGCGCATCAACTTGGCGACCGGCTTGTTCTCCGGCACGACCACCGCGCCGCGCACCAGTGACGCCACCGTGCCCGCACCGTCGCCTGCGCGCACCGCCCGCATGAGGTCCTTGGCGTACGCGATGCCGATCACGTCCTCCTGGTCGTCGTCCTCGCGCAGCACCGGCACCCTGCTGACGCCGTGCTCGAAGCACAGGTCGAGCGCGGAGTCCACCGTGGCGTCCGACTCGACGGCGATGATGTCCGGGCGCGGAACCATGATCTCGCGCACCACGGTGTCGCCGAACTCGATGATCGACTCGATGAGCTCGCGTTCCTCGTGCTCGATGATCTCTTCCTCCGCGGCGGCCTCCACGATGCCGAGGAACTCCTGCTCCCCGACGAACGGGCCCTGCTCGAGGCCCTTGCCCTTCACGATGATGTTCGTCAGGCCGATGAGGCCGCGGGAGACCAGCCGGAGGGGCGAGAAGCCCACCAGCAGGGAGGTCAGCCTGGCGGTGCTGAGGGCGGCCCTGTCGGGCTGTTGCACGGCATAGGTCTTCGGGACCGCCTCGGCGAGCACGAAGAACACGATCACGTTCAGCACCACGCCGACCGCCACGCCCACGGCACCGAACAGCCGTCCGGCGACCACACCCGTGAGGGTCGCCTGCACCGTCTGTGAGACGTTCACGGAGAGGAGCAGCGGGTTCACCCATTTCTCCGGGTGGCTGACGAGACCCAGGAGGGCCTGGCCGCCGCGCGCCCCGGAATCAGCGAGCG
>CAYXRQ010000073.1:0-6654 GCA_964466765.1 uncultured Bifidobacterium sp.
CGAGGTGCGCAAGCTCAACGAGGAGATGGGCATGACCATCTTCCTCACCACCCAATACCTCGAGGAGGCTGATGCACTCGCGCACCGTGTCGGCATCATCGCCAAGGGCCGCATCGTCGCCGACGGCACGCCCGCCGAACTCAAGCGTTCCATCGGCTCCGATGTCGTCATCGTCCGCGTCGCCGGGGGCCAGGGTGCGCGCGCCGGCGAGGCCCTGCGCGGAGTCGCCGGGCTCGACCACATCGACGTGAAGGGCGACCAGGTGATCGTCGGCGTCACGAACGGCGGCGCTGCGCTCAGTCCCGTGGCCGTCACGCTCAGCGGGGCGGGCATCAAGGTCACCGAGCTCACCCTGCGCACACCGACCCTCGACGACGTCTTCCTGGAGATGACGGGCAACCGCATGGAAGAGGGCGCGGAGGCATGAGCACGCAGCAACCTCTCCTCGCCCGCCGCGCCGGCTTCCTGCGCGACCTGTCCTCCGTCGCGCTGCGCGCGCTCCGGCTGACGCGTCGCGACGCGGAAGCAGTGGTGCCTGGCCTCGTGGTGCCGCTGTTCTTCCTCATGATCAACATCGGCTCGTTGCAGTCGTTCGTGGAGGGGAACCTCCCGCCCGGGTTCGACTTCAAGGCGTTCCAGCTGCCGGTGTCGATCATCTTCGCCGTCACCGGCATCAGCCGCGCAGGCAGCCTGGTGATCGACGTGCAGGACGGCTACCTCGACCGTCTTCTCCTCACCCCGGTCTCCCGCTCCACGCTGCTCCTCGGCCTCATGGTCGCGGACCTCGCCGTCATCACGCTCATGTGCGTGCCCGTGGTGATCCTCGGTGCGGTCCTCGGCGTGTGGTTCGAGACGGGAGTGATCGGGATGCTCGTGTTCCTCCTCATCGGGATCTCGTGGGGCATCGCGTTCACCGGGTTCCCGTACGCGATCGCGCTGAAGACCGGCAACCCGATCGCCGTGAACAACGCGTTCCTCCTCTTCTTCCCGTTCGCGTTCCTCACCACCGCGTACGTCCCGCAGGACCAGATGACCGGGTGGCTCGCCACGGTGGCCGACTGGAACCCCGTCACCTACCTGCTTGCGGGGATGCGCGCGCTCCTCATGACGGGCTGGGACGGCACCGCGATACTCCGGGCGTTCCTCGCATCGGGAATCGTGGCCGCGATTTCTTTCACACTGGCGTTCACCGCGTTGCACGGCCGCGTCCGTCACAAGTAGCCATTAGCCATGACGAGCGCGCCCTCCGACCCGTTCCTTTCCGCCGCCGCCGGGACCGCCGCCGCTCACACGCCGGTGTGGTTCATGCGCCAGGCCGGCCGCAGCCTCCCCGAGTACAGGGCCGTGCGCGGCGAGGGCAGCATCCTCGATGCGATCAAGAAGCCCGATGTCGCGGCGGAGATCACCCTGCAGCCCGTGCGGCGCTACGGCGTCGACGCCGCAGTGCTCTACAGCGACATCGTCGTGCCCGCCCACGCCGTCGGCTTCGGCATCGACGTCACGCCGGGCACGGGGCCGGTCGCGCCGCAGCCGCTGCGCACCAGCGCTGACCTGCCGCGCCTGCGCGAGCTCGAGCTCTCCGACATCGAGTACGTCACGGACACGGTGCTGATCCTCGCGAGGGAGCTCCGCGTGCCGCTGCTCGCCTTTGCCGGTGCACCGTTCACCGTCGCCAGCTACCTCATCGAGGGCCGGCCCAGCCGCACGTACCAGAACACGAAGCGCATGATGCACACGGACGAGGTCCTCTGGCACGAGGTGATGGAACGACTCGTGCAGCACTCGGTCACGTTCATCTCCGCGCAGCTCGATGCAGGCGCCGAGGCGTTCCAGGTGTTCGACTCATGGGCGGGCGCCCTCTCCCGTGCCGACTACGACCGGTTCGTCAAGCCGCACACCACTGCGGTTTTCTCGGCTCTCTCGGTACGCCACCCCGGTGTGCGGGGCATCCACTACGGGATCGGCTGCGACCACCTCCTCGAGTCGATGAACGACGTCGGCAACGCGGTGATCGGGCTGGACTGGCGCACCGGCATCCGCACGGCACGGGAACGACTGGGTGCCGGCACGGTGGTGCAGGGCAACCTCGACCCTGCGCTCGTGCTCGCGGGCACGGAGACGGCGCTCGCCGGGGCGTCGGCGGTGCTCGACGACAACGACGGCCACCCCGGGCACATCTTCAACCTCGGCCACGGCGTGCAGCCCGACACGGACCCCGGCGTCCTGCACGCGGTGGTCGACTTCGTCCACGAAAGGACCGCCCGGTGAGCACCACAGCAGCACGCAACGAGGACCGCACGGCAGTCGTGCTGATGGCGTACGGCACGCCGCGCACGAAGGAGGAGATCCTCCCGTACTACACGGACATCCGCCGCGGTCGCCCGCCGACACCCGAGCTCCTCGAGGAACTCACCGCCCGCTACGAGGCGATCGGGGGGCTGTCCCCGCTGAAGCAGCTCACCGAGGCCCAGCGCGACGCCCTGCAGCGCGAGCTCGACGCTCTCGACCCGGGCCGCTACCACGTGACGCTCGGACTGAAGCACGCGACACCCTTCATCGAGGAGGCAGTCGCGGAGGTGGCGGCCGCGGGGTTCAGGCGCATCGTCGGCGTCGTCCTCGCCCCGCACTACTCCTCCTACTCGATCGGCCAGTACATCGGCCGTGTCCGCGAGGCCGCCGCGCCGCACGGCATCGAGGTCACGGGCGTCGACTCCTGGGCGACCGAGCCGGCGTTCGTGGAGTTCCTCGCCACCGACATGAGGAAGAAGCTCGCGTCGATGCCGGCGAACACGAAGGTCCTCTTCACCGCGCACTCGCTGCCCCAGCGCATCATCGACGGCGGAGACCCGTACCCGGAGGAGCTGCGCGCCACCGCGGAGGCCGTCGCCGCGAGCGCCGGGCTCACCCGCTGGTCTCAGTGGTCCATCGCATGGCAGTCGGCCGGGCGCACACCGGAGCCGTGGATCGGGCCCGACATCCTCGAGGTGCTCGACTCGTTCGGCGCGCAGCGCGGGACCGACGAGCCGATTGACGGCGTCCTCGTGAGCGCGTGCGGTTTCGTCGCCGACCACCTCGAGGTGCTCTATGACCTCGACATCGAGGCGGCCGCGCACGCGGAGAAGATGGGGCTCGCGTTCGCGCGCACCGCCTGTGTGAACGACGATTCGGCAGTGATGGCCGCGCTGGCGAGGCGGGTGACCGCCGCGTGACGCAGGAGCGTCGGGTCGTCGTCATCGGCGCCGGTGTCACCGGGCTCACGACCGCGTTCAGCGTGCTCGCCGACGCCAGCCGGCCGACGCAGGTGACCGTCCTCGAGTCGGCCGGGCACACCGGCGGGCTCATCCGCACGTCGCCCTTCGCGGGCCTCCCCGGCGTCGACGAGGGGGCGGACGCCTTCCTCACCCGCGTGCCCTGGGCGATGCAGCTCGCCGCGGACCTCGGGCTGGGGGCCGCGCTCACGTCGCCCACGGGTGTCGGTGCGTACGTGTGGCACAACGGGCTCCACGAGATCCCGGGGGACATCCTGATGGGAGTGCCGGCGAAGGTGCGCGCGTTCGCCACCAGCCGCCTCTTCAGCACCAGGGGCAAGCTGCGCGCCGCCGTGGAGCCGCTCCTCCCCCGCGTCCCGCACGACGACTCGGTCGGTGCGCTCGTGAGGCGGCGCTTCGGGCGCGAGGTGCACGAGCGCCTGGTCGACCCGCTGGTGGGCAGCATCTACGCCGCCGACACCGACTCCTTCAGCCTGGAGGCGGTGCCGCAGATCAACGCGCTCACCTCGCAGCGCAGCCTCCTGCTCGCCGCGGCAGAGGCGCGCAAGGCACCCGCGCAGGGCGGCCCCGTGTTCGCCGTCCCCATGAGGGGCATGGGCTCGCTCGTCGAGACGCTCGCCGACCGCGTCGCGTCGCTCGGCGGCGAGATCCGCACGGGAGCAGCCGTCACCGAGGTCTCCCGCCACCGCGACGGGTACCTGGTCACCACCGTCGACTCCGCCGTCGAGTGCGATGCCGTCGTCGTCGCGTCTCCCGCACGCCACTCCGCAGCGTTCGTGCGCCCCCTCAGCGAGGACGCATCCCGCCAGCTCGCCGCATGGGACCACGCATCAGTCGTCATGATCACGATGGCGGTGCCGGCATCGCAGTGGCGCAGCAAGTGGACGGGCAGCGGATATCTCGTGCCGAAGCCCGACCAACGCTGGGTGACCGCTGTGTCGTTCGGCTCGAACAAGTGGGCCCACTGGGCACCGGCAGACGGCTCGCGCATCCTGCGGGTGTCGCTCGGGCGCGACGGCATGGACGTGATGCACCACGACGACGACACCCTCCTGAACCTCACTCTCGCGGACCTGAAGCACCATCTTGGCGTCGACTTCGCACCGACGGAGACGCGCATCACCAGGTGGCGGGAGTCCTTCCCGCAGTACCGGCCACGTCATTTCGCCCGTCTCTCCCTGCTGGAGGCCACCCTCCAGCAGGCGGCACCCGGCGTGGTCCTCGCGGGGGCGAGCTTCCGCGGGATCGGCATCCCCGCCTGCGTGCAGCAGGCACGCGCAGCCGCATCATCGGTGCTGGCCCGTCTCGACACCCATAATTGACTGATGCGGAAAGGAATGGCCGTGGCGATGCTCTGCATCACGGCTCTCGTGCCCGCGGATGCGACAGCAGTTGGTGCACCTGCGCAGGCCCGCACCCGCATCGGTTCCGTCTCGATCCCGCGGCTGAACCTCGTCTCGCCCGTCTACTCGGGCACGTCCGACGCCGTGTTCGACATGGGTGTCGGGCATTGGCCCGGCACTGCGATGCCCGGCCAGTGGGGCAACGTGGTGCTCGGGGGGCACCGAACAGTGGAGCCGCGGCCGTTCTTCGACATCCAGAAGGTTCTCGTCGGTGACTCCATCTACGTGACGCGCGGCAGGAGGACGTACGAGTACGTGGTGACGCGCACTCTCGTGGTCAAGCCGACGTCGGTGTGGATCCTCAACCAGTCTGCCGAACGGACCCTCACGATCTTCACGTGCCACCCACGCGGGAGCACGCGCCAGCGCTACGTCGTGATGGCGAAACTGCGCTCGTGAGGCCGCCCCGCCTGCGGCTCCTCGCGGCCGGTGCACTTGTCGCGGCGTCCATGCCTCCGTGGGGCTGGTGGCCCCTCGCGTTCGTGGGGTGCGCGATGTACGCCGGTGTCGCGGCGAACGAGGGCCGCCGCGCACCCTTCCGCACCGCCGTGTGGTGGGCGGTCGGCTGGTTCGTGCCGTCGCTCGCGTGGATGTGGTTCCTCACCGTGCCCGGATACGTGCTCGTGGTGCTGATCTTCGCCGCGCTGCACGGGGCGGCCGCCGCGGTCGCCGCCGCCGTGGGACGGGTCTCGAACGGCCACCACCTGGCGGCCCTCGTGGTGTGCCACACCCTCGCCGAGACGGTCCGCCTCTCCGCGCCCTTCGGCGGCGTGCCGCTGGCGACCATGGCCCACTCGCAGTCGCAGTCCCCGCTCGCGGCACTGGCCGGAACGGGTGGCGTCATCCTCATCACGCTCGCGGTGTTCGCACTCTCCTTCCTCGGGCACCGCCTGCGCACGGCGGCGGTGCTCGCCGCCGTCGTCCTCGTCTCCGTCCCGTTCGACACGACGCATCATTCGGGTGAGGCGACCTACGCGCTCGTGCAGGGCGGCGGGGAGCAAGGCACGCACGTCGGCGACGTCCCGCCGCGCGACGTCTTCCTCGCCCACCTCGCGGCCACGCGCTCGATCCGGCCGGATGCTTCGCGCACGGCGGTGGTGTGGCCGGAGAACGTCATCAACATCACGGGACGCGGGGCGTTCACCACGAGCCGCGAGCATTCCGAGATCGCCGCGGAGGCCCGCCGGCTCGGCGTGCCGTTCGTGGTCGGGATCACCGAGGACGCCGGAAGCGGGGCGTTCACCAACGCCCAGGTCGTGGTGCAGCCCGACGGGACGGTGAGCGACCGCTACGACAAGAAGCGGCGCGTGCCGTTCGGCGAGTACATGCCGATGCGCAGCCTGCTCGGCTCGCTCGGCGCACCCGTCGACCTCGTGCCGCGCGACGCGGTCGCCGGCACGACGCCCGCACACGTGGACGCGCAGGGAATCCGCATGGCCGTGGCGATCTCCTGGGAGGTCTTCTTCGGCGGCCGCGTGAACGAGGGCATCGACGGCGGGGGCCGGGTCATCGTGAACCCCACGAACGGCTCCAGCTACACGTGGACGATCCTGCAGACGCAACAGGTCGCGTCGTCGCGCATCAGGGCCCGCGAGCAGGGGCGGTGGGTGCTGCAGGTGGCGCCCACGGGCTTCTCCGCGTTCGTCTCGCCCGACGGCGAGGTGCTCGACCGCACTGCGGTCAGCGAGCAGCGAGTCATCGAGCGGACGGTGGACCTCCACTCGGGTCGCACGCCCTACTCCCGCACGGGGAATGCACCGTACATATGGGGCCTGCTCACGGCACTCGCCGTGCTCATGCTCCGCGCGCGGGGAGCCAATCGGAGAGGCCGCAGTTAGCCTTCCGAACCTATGAATCCGACGGGGGACAGGGCCGATCAGCCAGTCGACAAGGACGGTCCCCTGCGCATCGCCTACCTGACCTACCGCGGCAAGCCCCACGTCGGCGGCCAGGGTGTGTACACCCGCCACCTCACGAAGGCC
>CAYXRQ010000074.1:0-6634 GCA_964466765.1 uncultured Bifidobacterium sp.
GTCGTGACCACCGCCGAGACCGGCGCCGCGCTTGCGTCCGATGGAGTCGATCTCGTCCACGAAGATGATCGCCTTGCCCATCTTGCGTGCCTGCTGGAAGAGGTCGCGCACGCGGCTGGCGCCGACGCCGACGAACATCTCCATGAAGTCGGAGCCGGTGACCGACAGGAAGCCGACGCCGGCCTCGCCGGCGACGGCCCGCGCGAACAGGGTCTTGCCCGTCCCTGGCGGCCCGACGAGCAGGATGCCCTTCGGGACGCGCGCGCCGATCTCCTTGAAGCGTTCCGGCATGCGCAGGAAGTCGACGACCTCCTTGATCTCCAGCTTCACGCCGTCATAGCCGGCAACGTCGGCGAACGTGGTCGAGGGCTTGTCGGCCTGGTACGCCTTGGCCTTGCTGCGGCCGATCGACATGATGTTGCCCTGCTGGCCCATGGCGCGACGCTGCATCCACATGAAGAACGCGATGACGAAGATGAACGGCAGGAAGATCGGCACGAGGCTGGTGAACCAGTTCGCCTGGGGCGTCTTGTAGTCGTAGTCGACGCCGCGCTCCTTCAGGAGCTGCTCGTCGGCGTCGCTCAGCTGCACCGCGCCGGTGGTCGTGAACTTGCTGCCGTCGGTGAGCGTGCCGGAGATGGTGTTGGTGGCGTTGTTCAGCGTGATCTTCTCGACCTTGCCCGCCCGCACCTGCTGGAGGAACTCGGTGTACGAGAGCCTCTCGCCGGTGTCGGTGGCGAACATCTGGCTGCCGATGCCGAGGGCGAGCACGGTGGCGATGATTGCCCACACGGCCCAGCGCGGGAGCGGGGTGCGACTGTTTCCGTCCTGCGGGTTCTGGCCGGGGCCGCCGCTGCCGCGGGGCTTCAGCCCCTTGAACGGCTGTCGCGGAGGGGTGTTTCGCGGGGGCGGCGGCGGGGGAGGCAGGTCGCTCATGGCGTCATGCTACGGCGCAGGTGCCCCCAAGTTTCCCGCGGGACGGTGTGCCAATCATCCCTCATGCCGTTGCGGCTCGGTGTGCCCGGTGCGGTGCGGGGGCTCGGTATCCCCGCGTCCGCGGCGCCCCGCCATTACCGTTTTCCCCATGGCACGTCACTGCTCCCGCCAGGGCTGCGTCCACCCGGCCGCGGTGACGCTGACCTACCAGTACGCACGTTGCCTGGTGTGGCTGGACAACCTCACGCCGGAGCGTGACCCGCACGCCTACGACCTGTGCACGGTCCATGCCGACCGCACGAAGCCCCCGTCCGGGTGGCACCTGGAGGACCGCCGTCACCGCTTCCATGCGTACGACTCCGGTCGTCTCGCCGGCTGAGCCGGTCATGGAACCCGTCCCCAACTTCCCTGCGCTGAACGCGCGCACGTCGGTCAGCTACTGGTTCGGGGCGTTCCTGCTCGGGAACATCGCCGCGCTCATTGCCGTCCTTGCTGTCTGGCGTCCGGACGATGCGGGGGATCCCGTGCCGATGCGTGCCACAGCGGTGTCCGCGGTCGCCATGTGGTCAGTGTTCCTGCTGTTCCTGCGCATGCTCACGCGCGGCGTGGGGTCGGGCAGCTGGCGGCATGATTTCGGCCTTGCGTTCCGCCCCGTCGACGTCCCGCTCGGGCTGCTGCTCGGGGTGGCCGGGCAGTTCGTCCTCGCGCCGCTCGTGAACCTCCCGCTGACCCGGCTCTTCCCCGACATGTTCGACGCCGAGGAGATCGAGCGGCGGGCGAGGGAGCTCTCGGACTCGGCGACAGGGGCATGGGTCATCGTGCTCTTCCTCATCGTCGTGGTTGCCGCCCCGGTCGTGGAGGAACTCATGTACCGGGGTCTCCTCCATCAGGGACTGGCCAACTCGCTCGGGGCCACCGGGGCATGGCTGATCGCCGCCGTCGTCTTCGCGGCGGTGCACCTGCAGCCAGTGGAGTTCCCGGGACTCTTCGCGTTCGCCCTGCTGCTCGGGTACGTGTACCGGCGCACGGGCCGGCTGGGCATGTGCATCACCACCCACATGACGTTCAACGCATGCGGGCTCGTTCTCGTGAGCCTCCTGAACTGAGCCGGTGGCACTGTGGACGATGACCGCGACGATGCACCTGCGGGCAGAAGTGCTGGAATGGACGCCGTGACCGACGTGAACGATGCCGATGCGCGCCCCGACGGGAGCGTGGCGGCGACGGAATCGGAGTGGTCGCTCACCACGAAGGCAATGATCACCACGGCCGTGGTGCTCGGCGCGACCCTCATGGTGTTCGCGACCATGCAGCCGCAGCTGATCTTCCGCGACAACACGCCCACGGGGGGTGACATGGGCGCGCACGTCTGGGGGCCTGCCTTCCTGCGCGACGTGCTGCTGCCCGGGTTCCGCCTGACCGGCTGGAGCATGGACTGGTACGCGGGCTTCCCGATGTACCGCTTCTACATGGTCCTGCCCGCGCTCCTCACGGTGCTCCTCGACGTGTTCCTGCCGTACGGGATCGCGTTCAAGGTCACCGCGGTGTGCGGGCTGGTCGCGTTCCCCGCGGCCGCGTGGTTCATGGGCCGAGTCGCCCGCCTCCCTTACCCGGTGCCCGAGCTGCTCGCGGTCGCCGCGGTGTTCTTCATGTACGACGAGAGCTTCACTATCTACGGAGGGAACATCGCATCCACGATGGCGGGGGAGTACTCGTTCTCCATCGCGCTCACGCTCGCGCTGGTCGGGTTCGGGCTCCTTGCCCGCGGCCTGGACGACGGCTCGCACAGGGCGGCCGCGGCGGTCGTGATCGCGCTGTCGGCACTGAGCCACGGCATCGTGCTCATCTTCGTGTTCGGCGGTGCGGCGCTCATGGTGCTCATGCGCCGTGACAGGCAGCGCCTCTGGTTCGGGTTCACCACGATCGGCACGGCCGCGCTGCTCTCCGCCTTCTGGGTGGTCCCGTTCCTCGGCGGCCACTCGTTCATGACGGACATGAAGTACGAGCCGCGGCCGAGCGGGGCGAACGACTCGCTCTGGGCGATGTTCTTCCCCCTCGCCACCGTGTTCGACGTTCTCCTCGTGCTCCTCGCCCTGGCCGGATTCCTCGGCTCGGTCGCGAGGCGGCGGTTCTTCGGCATCTGGCTCGGCGTCTACAGCATCATCCTCATGTTCGCGGTCAACATCGCCCAGCGGAGCCTCCCCGTCATCGGTCTGCTCTGGAACCCGCGCATCCTGCCGTTCGTCTACCTGTTGAGGTACATGCTCGCGATGATCGGCGTCATGGAGGTCATCCTCTTCCTCGCCCGCACCGTCGAGCTGCAGCGGCGCCCCGGGGTCATCCCCGCGCCGCCAGGCCTGCGCACGTTCAACTCGATCGCCGCCGTGACGGCGTTGTTCTGCCTCGTCGTGATGGGGGTGCGCTACCAGAGCCTCCCCGGGGCGCGTCTGGAGGCGGGCGCCGGCGGCACGAGCTACGTGTGGGGCCCGCTCAAGTTCCCGTCGGCCCGCGCGTTCAGCGACGGCTGGGCCAGGTGGAACTTCAGCGGCTACGAGGGCAAGAGCGCGTACGGCGAGTACCACGGCATCGTGCAGACGATGCAGCGCCTCGGCGAGGACGCGGACCACGGGTGCGGCCGTGCGCTGTGGGAGAACAACGGCGAGCTGAACAAGTACGGCACCACGATGGGGCTCATGCTCCTGCCGTTCTGGACTGCCGGGTGCATCGGCTCCATGGAGGGTCTCTACTTCGAGGCGGCCGGCAGCACGCCGTACCACTTCGTGTCCGCCGCCGCCCTCTCGAAGCAGAGCAGCAACCCGGTCCGCGAGCTTCGCTACGACAACAACGACCCCGTCCGCGGCGTCAGGTACATGCGTGCGATGGGCATCCGCTACTACATGGCCTTCACCCCCGAGGCGGTGGACAAGGCGAGGAGCGTCCCCGAGCTTGTCGAGGTCGCGACCTCCGGCCCGTGGCACGTGTACGAGATCGCCGACACGACTCTCGTGGAGCCCCTCGGCGTTCGCCCGGTCGTGGTGAACCCGCGCCCGGGTGACCAGCGCGAACGGTGGCTGGAGGTCGGCATGTCCTGGTTCCAGCACGCGGACGAGTGGGCCGCACTGCCGGTGGCCGACGGACCTGACGACTGGCAGCACATCGATGCCGAGGTGGATGCGTCCCGACAGGTCGGCCAGCCGGGCGAGCCCGGGAGACAGGTGGACATCGTGCGCCCCGCTCAGGCGATCGACGTGCAGGAACTTCCCCGGGTCAACGTGAGCGACGTGCGCATCGAACAGGAGAGGATCTCGTTCACTGTCGACAGGGTCGGCGTGCCCGTGCTCGTGAAGGTGAGCTACTTCCCGAACTGGAAGGCAAAGGGTGCGTCCGGCATCCACCGGGCTGCGCCCAACATGATGGTCGTCGTGCCGACCTCCGAGAAGGTGGAACTTTCGTACCGTTCCTCCGGACTCGACCGCTCCAGTTACCTGCTCACGTTCGCCGGCATCGCGTTGACGGCGCTGTTCGTCCGCAGGCGGTTCCGCTACGGCACGGCCATGCCCGCCAGGCGTTCAGTGATCGACGATGACATGGAGAACGGCGTGCAGGGCGGAATGCAGGACGGTGTGCGGACGGGCGCAGAGCACGAAGGCGGGGCGGGGATAGCCTCCGAGGACAATGACGACTGACCCCCGAGTCCTCGACGCGATCGTCAAGGCCTACGACGTCAGGGGCACGACCCCCGACCAGATGAACGAGGACGTGGCCCGGGCCCTCGGCGTGGCCTTCGCGCGGTTCACTGCTGCGCCGTCCGTCGTGGTGGCGCGCGACATGCGCCTCACGGGGGAGTCGCTCGTGGCGGCGTTCGCCGACGGCGCGGTCTCCCAGGGCGCCGCCGTGGTCGACCTCGGCCTGGCGAGCACCGACATGGTCTACTTCGCGGCCGGCACACTAGACATGCCCGGCGCAATGTTCACCGCGTCGCACAACCCTGCCCAGTACAACGGCATCAAGTTCTGTCTGTCCGGTGCACGGCCCGTGGGGATCGACACAGGCCTCGGCGAGATCCGCGACACGGCGAAGAGGGCTCTCGCCGGCACCGGTCCCGCACCGGTCGCCGCGCGCGGCACGGTCTCGCGCCGGGACATGCTGGAGCAGTTCGCGGACCACGTGGTCTCTTTCGTGGACGTCGGTTCGCTCTCGCCGATGAGGGTGGTGGCGGACACCGCGAACGGGATGGGCGGGCTCATCGTGCCCGTCGTCTTCTCGCGGCTGCCGATGGTGGAGCTGGAGGTCATGTACCCGGAGCTCGACGGCAGCTTCCCGAACCACCCCGCCGACCCGATCCAGCCGGCGAACCAGAGGGACCTCCAGGCACGCGTCGTGGCCGGCGCCTTCGACGTCGGGCTCGCGTTCGACGGCGACGCCGACCGGGTGTTCGTGGTCGACGAGAAGGGACGCGGCCTCAGTGGTTCCGTCACCACAGCGATCCTCGCGGCCGCCGTGCTGCGCGCGCACCCCGGTGCGACGATTCTCCACAACCTCATCTGCTCGCGCGCGGTGCCGGAGATCATCCGCGAGAACGGCGGCACCCCGGTGCGCACCAGGGTCGGCCACTCCAACATCAAGCAGGTGATGGCCGAGACCGGCGCGGTCTTCGGCGGGGAGCACTCCGCGCACTACTACTTCCTCGACAACTTCCGTGCCGACAGCGGCATCATCGCATCCATGCTGGTCCTCGCGGAGATGTCCCGCGCCGGCGTGCCGCTCTCGCAGCTGCGCGTCCCGTTCGAGCGCTACGAGGCGAGCGGCGAGATCAACACCGAGGTGGCCGATGTGGACCGGGTGATCGACGCAGTGGCGGCCCGGTTCGCCGGCCGCCCGCAGGACCGGATGGACGGACTCACCGTGGACTGCGGCGACTGGTGGTTCAACCTGCGCCCGTCCAACACCGAGCCCCTCCTGCGCCTCAACCTGGAGGCACCCACCCGCGGGGAGTGCGACGACCGGGTCGCCGAACTCCTCACCCTCATCACTTCCGCATAAGGAGCACCCATGGCCGTCGACCCCGCACTTCTCTCGATCCTCGCCTGCCCGGAGGACAAGGGCCCGCTGTGGTACCTGGAGGACGAGGCCTTCCTCTACAACCCGCGCCTGCGGCGCAGGTACCCGGTGCGCGACGACATCGCCGTCATGCTGGTCGCCGAGTCAGCCACGGTCGACGAGGCCGAGCACGGCCGCATCATGGCGCTCATCTCCGCGCGCGGCCTGAAAGCGACGTTCGGCGGCTGAAACCGTTGTAGAGTCAACAGCCGATTCGGCTGAATTGACCGGAGCCAGTGGGCCCCAGCCATGGATCGCTCTCATCACCGTCCCCCAGGGGACCCTCCCCAAGGAGTTGCCATGCCCACACTCGGTAAGCACGATTTCCGCGTCGCCGACCTCAGCCTCGCCCCGTTCGGCCGCAAGGAGATCCACCTGGCGGAGCACGAGATGCCCGGCCTGCGCTGGCTGCGCAAGGAGTTCGGCGCGTCGAAGCCGCTCGCGGGCGCACGCATCTCGGGTTCGCTGCACATGACCATCCAGACCGCGGTCCTCATCGAGACGCTCGTCGAGCTCGGCGCCGAGGTGCGCTGGGCGTCGTGCAACATCTTCTCGACCCAGGACCACGCGGCGGCGGCGGTGGCGGTCGGGCGCGGCG
>CAYXRQ010000075.1:0-6566 GCA_964466765.1 uncultured Bifidobacterium sp.
GTTGAAGACGCCCCGGGCGATCGCCTCCTCGTCGCCGCCGCCGGTCATCACGAACTGGCCCTTCTTCGCCTTCACGATCGCGGTGCCGGTGTCCTGGCACATCGGCAGCACGCCGCCCGCGGCGATGCCCGCGTTCTTCAGCAGGTCGAGGGCCACGAACCGGTCGTTCGCGCTCGCCTCGGGGTCGTCCAGGATGTTGCGCAGCTGCTGCAGGTGGCCCGGGCGCAGGAGGTGCGCGATGTCGCGCATCGCCGTCTCCGTGAGGAGGGTGATCGCGGCGGGCGAGACACGCAGGAACGTGCCGAGGGGGGTCTCCACCTGCTCCACCCCCTCGGTGCTGACGAGCCGGTACGGGGTGGTGTCGGGACCGAGAGGGAGGATCTCGGTGAATGCGAACTCTGCCATGGGCCCGAGGCTAGGCGTTCGGGTTCACGGGCCAGTCATGCTTCGGGTACCTGCCGGCCATGTCTTTTCTCACATCCGCCCACGATCCGCCCCAGAATCCGGGGAGGTCCGCGGTCACCTGGATCGGCCTGTCCGCAGGGGAGAGAAGCTGCACGCGCAGCGGCACCTTTCCGTCGAGAACTGTCGGGTGAACCGTGACGCCGAACAGGTGCTGCACGCGCACGGACACCGTGGGCACGTCCGGGTCGGCGTAGTTGATGACGACCGGTCGGCCGCGCGGCGGCTCGTACGCGGCGGGGGCCAGCCTGTCGAGCGCCGCCGACTTGTCCCACCCCAGCACCGACTGCATGACCATCACCAGGTCCACCTTCTCAAGGTCCGCCCTGCACGTGGCACCGGCGAGGAACGGCACGAGCCAGTCCTCCAGTCCGGCGAGCATCGTGCGCCGCGAGAGGTCGGGCCACTCGCCACCGAGATGGTGGCGCACGAACTCCGCGCGGGTGCGCAGGGACTCCGCCCTCTCCGCGCCGCCGAGCACGCGCATCGAGGTGTCCGCGACGCGCGCGAGCAGTGCCGCGGTGGTGTCATCACCGGGGACGGGGGCCAGGTCACGCTCGTCGATGCGCAGTGACCCGACCCTGCGCACCACGCGCATCACCAGGTCGTCGCGCGACTTGTCCCACACCAGGTCGGTCTCGACCGTCATGTCGTCACCGAGGACCGGGGCGATGTGCGCGGCATCGACCGCGGCCCCGCGCCGGAGCCGCGAGTTGCCGCGCCCGCCGTCGAGGTCCGCCGCCACGATGAACGCCTCCCGTGCGAGCGCATCCTTCTTGTCGGTGGACACGCCGCCGCCCCCGCGCATGAGGAACTGGCCCGGCGTGCCGCGCGACATCGCGAGCCTGTCCGGGTACGCGGCAAGCAGCACCTGCCCGGTGATGGAATCGACTATGTCGCCGTCGACATGCGGGTCGTGATCGATGCGGGCGCGGCGGGCGATGTCGCGCGCGGCGTCCAGCACCCTGCGCAGCGCCCCACGGTCGGCCGCGTCGTGGCCGGAGATTCCGAGCACGGCCCTCACCCGGAGCGCGAGGTCGGCTGGGAGGTCGCCGGGGCGCCCGCGCATGATGTCGCGTTCCTCCAGCAGTGCGGCAACGACACACGCGACCCAGCCGTGCGGTGACATCCCGGTGTTGCGCGCGACCATCGTGCCGAGCCGCGGGTGCAGCGGCAGGCCGAGCACCTGCCGGCCGAGCTGGGTGGGGGTCCCCGCATCGTCGACCAGACGGAGCATGCGGAGGGTCTCGACGGCCGCCGCGAGCGACTTCGGCGGGAGCGGGTCGAGGAGCGCGAGTTCCGCTGCCGGCGTGCCCCACGCGGCGATCTCGAGTGCGACCCCGCAGAGGTCGACCTGGGTGATCTCTGCGGGCAGGTGGGGCAGGCGCGTGGCGTCCTCCATGCGGCTCCACAGCCTGTATGCGACGCCGGGCCGCACACGACCGGCGCGGCCGCTGCGCTGCTCCGCCGAGGCGCGAGAAGAGGTGACGGTGACGATCTCGGTGAGCCCGGTGCGCACGTCGAGGCGCGGCACGCGAGCGAGGCCCGCGTCCACCACGATGTGGACCCCGTCGACTGTGAGCGAGGTCTCGGCGATGTCGGTGCTGAGCACCACGCGCCGGGTGCCGGGGGCACCGGCCGACAGCGCGGCATCCTGCTCCGCGAACGGCAGCGCACCGGCCAGGCGGTGCACCACGACTCCGGCGGGCAGGCGCTGGCGCAGGACGTCTGCGGCCCGGTTGATCTCGCCGATGCCGGGGAGGAACACGAGGATGTCGCCCTCGTCGTCGCGCAGTGCGGCGGCCACCGCATCTGCGACCGCGTTCTCCAGGCGGTCATCACGCATGCGCGGCAGATGGCGCACGTCCACGGGATGCATCCGCCCGTCCGACTCCACCAGCGGCGCCGGGCCATCGGCATCCGCGAGGACCGAACGGAAGATGCCGACCTGGGCGGTGGCCGACATCGCGAGGATGCGGGTGTCGGTGCCGAGCGCCCTCCGCGCGTCCAGCAGGAACGCGAGCCCCAGGTCCGTCGGCACGTTGCGCTCGTGCACCTCGTCGAAGATGACGAGTGCCGTGCCCTCGAGTGTGGGGTCATTCTGCAGCCGCCGCGTGAGGACGCCCTCGGTCACGACCTCGATGCGCGTGCCCGGGCCGATGCGCCGTTCGTCGCGCGTCTGGTACCCCACGAGTCCGCCCGGTTCCTGGCCGATCATCGCGGCCATGCGCCGCGCGGCGGCCCTGGCGGCAAGCCGGCGGGGCTCCAGCATCACGATGCGCCTGCCGGCGACCCACGGCTCGTCCACCAGCCGCAGCGGCACGAGGGTGGTCTTGCCGGCGCCGGGCGGCGCGGTCATCACCGCGCCGGAGCGCGCGGCGAGGGCGCTGCGGAGGTCGTCAATGACGTCCTCGACGGGGAGGTCGGTCCGTGCGGGGACCTCAGACAAGTGCGGGGGTGCCGCGGAAGGCACCGGGGTCTCCCGGTGCGGGGAGCGCGGGCTTCGACCAGCTGGTGAGCTCCGCCACCTTCGCGGCGACGTGCTTCCAGTCGGTGGCGTTCCAGCCCTGCGCCGCGGCAGGCACGGTGCCGTTCGACTGCACGAGCACGAATGCCGGGAGCTCGCTGAGCCCGAGAGCACGGATGGCGGTGCGGTCCGGGTCGCAGTACACGAGGAACTCGTCGGCGAGCGGGCCGAGGAAGGTGCGGGCGTCGTCCGGGCCGCAGGCAATGAGGAAGTTGACGCGCACCGCGGCGCCGCTGAACTGGCGCATGACCCGGGCCGCGGTCTCGAGGATCCAGCTGCTCTCGTTGGTGTACGGGTCCAGCACGACGGATGCCAGGTGGAACGTGGTCAGCCACTCGCGCATCGGCCGGGGCTCGCCCTTCAGCGGGGTGAGGGCGACATCGAGGTTCGGGTTGGGGAGTTCTGCTGCGGCCACGGTCCCAACGCTAGTTGACCGCCGTGGGCCGCCCAAGGTGCGCCAGTAGCGTGCGGGACGTGCATCCGATCGAGTTCCTGCGGTATGTCGCCCGCTCCCACGGCGCGGACCCCGTGGAGGTGGCGATGGGCGCCGCCGATGCCCTGTCGGGCGTGACGCATGACCCCGCGGCGATGCTGGTCGCGGCCCGGCGCCTGGTCGAGCACCACGCCACGAACGCCCCGCTGTGGAGCCTCTGTGCCCGCGGGGTCACGTCAATGGACCCCCGTGCGGAACTGCGCGCCGTGTCCCGTGCGCTCAGCACGGACCAGACGGCATCGCACCTGGCCGCGGCGCTCCCCGAGGGAGCCACCGTGTGCGTCATCGGGTGGAGCGGGCACGTGGTGGACGCGCTCGTGCGCAGGGGCGACGTCCATGCCCTCGTCCTCGATTCGCTCGGCGACGGCGGCGACGCGCTGCGCTTCCTGTCCAGCCACGATGCATCGTGCGAGCTCGTCGCGCCCGAGGGTCTTGCCGCCGCCGTGGAGTGCGCCGACGTCACGGTGATCGCGGCGCTGGCGGTCGGGCCGGACTCGTCGCTCGCATGTGGTGGCTCGCTCGCGCTCGCCTCCGTGGCGTGGTGTGCCGAGCGACCGGTGTGGCTGGTCGCCGGTGAGGGCACGGTGCTGCCGGCGCAGCTGTTCGACCCGATGGTGGAATCCGTGCGCGGCCGTCCCGACCCGTGGGCGAGCGGTCACGACGTGGTGCCGCACTCAATCGTGTCGGCGGTCTTCCTGCCGGGGGGCGGTCCCGTCCCCTCCGCGGAACTCTCCTCAGTGCCTCCGTGCCCGCCTGCACTCGAGATCCTCCGGCGGAGCGTGGTCTGAGCGGTGCGCCTAGTGTGCGGTCACCGATCGAAGGGGGCAGCAATGGGCGAGATGGTGGAGTTCAGGAGCAACGGGGGGACGTGCGGCGGGTACCTCGCCGACGGCAAGGGCCCGGGTGTCATCGTGATCCAGGAGTGGTGGGGACTGGTCGACCACATCAAGGACGTCGCCGACAGGTTCGCCGCGGAGGGTTTCACCGCGCTCGCGCCTGACATGTACCACGGCGTGCAGACGACCGAGCCCGACCAGGCGGGCAAGCTGCTCATGAGCATGAACCTGGCCACCGCGGGCAAGGACCTCAGCGGCGCTGTCGACTTCCTCGTCGCGCGGACCGGCAACCCGAAGGTGGGCGTGACCGGGTTCTGCATGGGAGGCGGTCTCTCGCTGATGATCGCCTGCCAGCGTCCCGATGCGGTCGCGGCGTGCGCACCGTTCTACGGCGGCATGCGACCCGACACCCCGGTCGACTGGGACGCGATCGCGGCTGTCGTCGAGGGTCACTACGCGGAGAATGACCGCGGCACCGCGTCGCCGGAGGCCGCGCGGCAGCTGGAGGCTGACCTCCGTGCCAAGGGAAAGACGGCCACGTTCCACGTGTACCCGGGCACCCAACACGCGTTCTTCAACGACACGCGCCCCGAGGTGTACGACGCCGCGGTCTCGAGGACCGCGTGGGAGCGCACGCTTGCGCTCTTCCGCGCGAACCTCTGACGTTCAGGCCCCCAGGGCGGCGATCGCCTCTGCGATCGCGATGGCCCGCTGGGCGTTCGCCACGTGCAGGTTCTCGATCATCTTCCCGTCGAGCTGCACCACGCCCTTGCCGGCTGCGAGTGCCTCGTCGAACGCCGCGATGACGCGCCGTGCGTGCTCCACCTCCGCCTCGGTCGGCGCCCACGTGTCGTTCGCGACCGCCACCTGGTCCGGGTGGATCAGAGTCTTGCCGTCGAAGCCCATGTCCGCGCCCTGTCGGCACTCCGCGGCGAACCCGTCCGCGTTCTTGATGTCGTTGTAGACGCCGTCCAGCACGGGCTTGCCCGCCTCGCGCGCGGCGAGGAGCGCCGTCGCGAGGTGCGGCACCAACGGGGCGCGGCCGGGCACCTGCGCGGCGCGCAGTTCCTTCGCCAGGTCGTTCGTGCCCATGACCAGCACCGCCACCCGGGGGTGGGCGCAGATCGCGCGCGCGTCGAGGATCGCGGTCGGCGTCTCGATCATCGCCCAGATCATCATCTCTGCCGGAGCGCCGGCGGCGTCCATGGCCGCCGAGACCGCGTCGAGCTCCTTCGCGCTCGACACCTTCGGGATCACGACAGAGGACACGCACGCCTTCGACGCCGCGGCGATGTCGGCGGCACCCCACGGGGTGTCGAGGCCGTTGCAGCGGATCGTCAGCTCGCGCCGGCCGTACTCACCGCTGTTGGCGGCGGCCACGGCCTGTGCCCGCGCGGCGTCCTTCGCGTCGGGTGACACTGCGTCCTCGAGGTCGAAGATGATCGCATCGGCGGGGATGCCCTTTGCCTTCTCGAGCGCGCGCTCGTTGGCGGCGGGCATGTAGAGGACGGAGCGGCGGGGACGGAGTGCGGTCATGGTGTTGCCTCGTGTGTCTTCTCGGGGTGTGTCGTGTCGGGCGGGATAGTCAGAAGCCGTAGGCGGCCTTGAGTTCAGGGTCGCGGGCGGCGAGCTGGCGGGCGAGCTCCACGACGACCTTGCACTGCTTCACGCTCGCGTCGTCCTCCATCTTGCCGTCGAGCATGATGGCGCCGGTGCCGTCGCCCATGGCGTCGATGACGCGACGGGCGTGGGCGACATCGGCCGGATCGGGCGAGAACACCCGCTTGGCGATGGCGATCTGCACCGGGTGCAGACTCCACGCCCCCACGCATCCGAGCAGGAAGGCGTTGCGGAACTGATCCTCGCAGGCCACGGTGTCGGCGATGTCGCCGAACGGTCCGTAGAACGGGAGGATCCCGTTGGCCACACAGGCATCGACCATGCGGGCGATGGTGTAGTGCCACAGGTCCTGCTGGAAGACGGGTCGGTCGCCGGCGATGTCACCGTCGACGGGATCGGTGCGCACGAGGTAGCCGGGATGCCCACCACCGACGCGCGTCGTCTTCATGCGCCGGTTGGCGGCGAGGTCGGCCGGGCCGAGCGACAGCCCCTGCATGCGCGGACTGGCGGCGGCAATCTCGGCAACGTTCTTGACGCCTTGCGCAGTTTCGAGAATCGCGTGAATCTGAATCGGCTTGGCGATGGCGTGGCGCGCTTCGAGTTGCGCCAGAATCTGGTCCAAATATTG
>CAYXRQ010000076.1:0-6516 GCA_964466765.1 uncultured Bifidobacterium sp.
GGCACTCGACCCTTCGTTCCGGGAGTACGCCCACCAGATCGTCCGCAACGCCTCTGCGCTCGCCGCGGAACTGACCAAGCACGGTTTCCGCATCGTCAGCGGCGGCACGGACAACCACCTCATGGTGGTCGACCTGCGCACGTTCGATGCCGAGTGCACGGGCAAGGAGGCCCAGGCCGTGCTGGACGAGGCCGGCATCACCCTGAACAAGAACACCGTGCCCGACGACCCACGCAGCCCGTTCGTCACCTCCGGTGTGCGCATCGGGACCCCTGCCGTCACCACGCAGGGGATGAAGGAGCCCGAGATGGCGGAGATCGCGTCGCTGATCGCCGAGGCGCTCCGCAACAGGGCGGACAAGGCCGCGGTCGCCGCGGTGAAGGCGAAGGTCGCGGCTCTCTGCGGCCGCTTCCCCGTCTACCCGAACCCCTTCTGAGCAGTCCGCGGCGCGGTGGACAGCCGCACCGGGCCGGCGAACATAGGCTCGCAGCGTGGGTGACCTGAACGGATACTTCATGGTGGGCGGGTGTGCCGCGCTCGTCACGTTCCTCACGACGCCGGTCGTGCGTGCCCTCGCCAGCCGGCTGGGGTGGGTCGCCATGCCGAGCGCCCGCAAGGTCCACACAAGGCCGACACCGGACGTCGGGGGCATCGCGATGTTCGCGGGTTTCCTCACCGCGATGTTCATGGCGTGGCGGATGGACAGGTTCTCGCCGCTCTTCGACGGGAACTCCGAACCGCTCGGGATCGTCCTCGGTGCCGTGGTGATCATCTACATCGGCGTGCGCGACGACGTGAAGGAGGTCTCGCCGCCGGCGCGCATCCTCACGACCGTGCTCGCGGGGATGATCCTGGTCTGGTTCGGCGTCACGATGTTCTACTTCCGGGTTCCCTTCGCGGGCGTGCTGCAGCTGTCGAGTGACTGGATCCCGATCGTCACCGTTGTCTGGTTGCTCGGGATGACGCAGGCCATCAACCTCATCGACGGCCTCGACGGCCTCGCCGCCGGCATCGTGGCGATCGGTTCGGCCAGCTTCTTCATCTACTCGCGTCACCTCAGCGACCTCAGGCTCCTGTCGGAACCGAATGCCGGTCCGCTCGTGGCGATCATCACGGTGGGCGTGTGCGTGGGTTTCCTGCCGTTCAACGCGAACAGGGCGTCCATCTTCATGGGGGACGGCGGGGCGTACCTGCTCGGCTTCCTCGTGGCCGTGTCGACGAGCGTGGTGGGCGGCCGGGCGGACCCGGTGACGCAGGGCTTCAGCGGCCAGACCTACTTCTTCCTCGCACCGCTCGCGATCCCGTTGATCATCCTCGGTGTGCCCATCTTCGACACGGTCTTTGCCATCCTCCGCCGGGTGTCGCGCCGGCAGAGCTTCTCCACCGCGGACAAGGGCCACCTCCACCACCGTCTCATCAACCTCGGGCACGGCCCGCGGAGGGCAGTGGCCATCCTGTGGCTGTGGACGGCCCTCCTCTCCGGGTTCGTGCTCCTGCCGGTCTTCAACCCCGGGGCCAACAATGCCGCACCCTTCGTGATGATCGGGCTGGTCCTTTTCCTCTACACGGTCCTCCACCCGGACCTGCGGCGCCAGCCGGACGCGGGGCAGTCATCCCCCGGCCAGACTGCGGGGGAGAGGGACGGGGCTCCGCACCGCTGACGCCTCCCCGTGGCTTCCCAGCCGGGTGGCGGATGGCACAGACGGACCGACCCGTGTGGATTGGTGGCCCCGACTGCGGGTCGCCTACATTGTTCCAAGTTTCACAATGTCGTGGGACACCGAGACGACGGACAGCCAGCGTTGAAATTCCTCCCCAAGCCCAAGCCGGTCACCGCGATCGACTCGAGCATCTCGAACGGCGCCGAACTGGCTGGCGTCGTCCTCGTCTTCTTCCTCATCGGGCTGGGCCTCGACGTGTGGCTCGGCACCACGCCGTTGTTCATGGTCGCCCTCACCGTCTTCGGCACCGTGGGACAGTTCGTCAAGATGTACTTCACCTACTCGGCACGGATGCGCACGCTCGAGCAGGCACGGTCGGACGCGGTACGGAGTGCCGGGCGGTGAACGTGCAGCAGAGTCCTCTCGCCGCCGCGGCGGCCGGTCAGGCGCCGGAGGTCGGCATCTCGCGCGACATCGTGAAGCGGGGCCTGTGGACGGCACCCGCGTTCCTGGTTGTGTCAGGTGTCATATGGGGCCTGGACGGCACTCTCTCCTCCGCGTTCGGCCTCGCGCTGGTGCTCCTCAACTTCTCGGTCGCAGCCGGTCTCATCGCGGTCACGGCACCCATTTCTCTCGCCCTGATGATGGGCGTGAGCATGTTCGGGTACCTGATCCGGCTGGGCCTGATCTGCCTCGCCGTCTACCTCGTGCGCGACGCCTCGTGGGTGTCACTCGGTTCGCTCGGTGCAACTATCATCGTGTCGCACCTCGGTCTCCTCTTCTGGGAAATGAAGTTCATCGCCGCTTCGCTCGCATTTCCCGGATTGCGCCCGAATAGGCAAGAATGTCCCCCGACCAGCGCGGCTGAGAAACACTGATAGGACCACATCGTGATTGCTCTTGAGTTCCCGGAAATCAACTCGATTCTCCGATGGAAGGACATCTTCCCCGGCTTCAACAAGATCGCGCTCATCGCGGTCCTCGCGACACTCATCAGCGCAGCCATCTTCCTCCTCGCGGTCCGCAAGGACCACAGCACCGCACCGAAGGGCGTGCGCAACTTCGCCGAGACCATCGTCGAGTTCATCGAGAACGGCGTGGTCATGCAGACGATGGGCAAGGACGGGCTCGCGTGGACGCCGTTCCTCCTCACGATGTTCCTCTTCATCTACCTGTGCAACGTGCCGGGCATCATCCCGTTCTTCCAGATGCCCGCGACCGCGCGCATGGCAGTGCCCATGTTCCTCGCGCTCATGGTGTGGGTCATCTACAACGGCGTCGGCATCAAGCACCAGGGTCTCGGCGGCTACCTGAAGAGCACGCTGTTCCCGCCAGGCGTGCCGAAGGCGCTGTACATCCTCGTGACGCCGATCGAGTTCATCTCGGCGATCATCGTCCGGCCGTTCTCCCTGGCCGTCCGACTCTTCGCCAACATGATGGCGGGCCACATCCTGCTCGTCACGTTCGCCCTCCTCTCGGAGGCGCTGTTCCAGGCCAAGGACAAGGTGCTGATCCCGGTCGGCATCCTCCCGTTCTTCATGCTCGTCTTCCTCACCTCGTTCGAGGTGCTGGTCGCGTTCCTGCAGGCATACATCTTCGCGATGCTGACCGCCGTGTACATCGGCGGCGCGGCGCACCCCGAGCACTGAGCCCGGGCAACACAGGTCTCCCAACCACTCACTCATAGGAGAAGACACAATGGAAGCAATTGCACACCTCATCGCAGCAGCAGAAGACGCTGCCGCAGCTGCGGACCTCAAGAATGCGAACGCCGCCTCCTCGGCCGGTTACGCATACGGTCTCGCCGCGATCGGGCCCGGCATCGGCATCGGCTACCTCGTCGGCAAGTCCGTCGAGGCCATGGCCCGCCAGCCCGAGGCCGCCGGCATGGTCCGCACCACCATGTTCCTCGGCATCGCGTTCACCGAGGCGCTCGCGCTCATCGGCTTCGTGGTGTTCATCCTCCTCAAGTTCGCCTGAACCGCGACTGAGTCCACGTCCACCAACGACCTCCGTCTGCACGGAGTCCAGGAGCTGAGATGCTGACTGCGATAGTCACCCAATCGAACGGACGCATCGTCAACGTGCGGCTGGCCGCCACCGAATCGACCGACACCACGGTGCCGGCCGAGGAGGCGACCACCCTCGCTGCCACGACGTCCGCCGGAGGCGAGGCCGCCACCGAGACGAAGACCGCGCCGAACCCGATCGCGCCCGAGACCAAGGAACTTGCCTGGGCCGCGGGGTCGTTCATCGTGCTGTTCGTGCTGATGCGGTTCTTCCTCTTCCCCAAGCTCAAGAAGGGCATGGAGGCGCGCTACGCCGGCATCCGCGGGGACATCGAGGGCGCCGACAAGGCCAAGGCCGATGCCCGCGGGGAAGTCGCCGAGTACGAGAAGGCCCTCGAGGCCGTCCGTGCCGAGGCGGCCGCCCGCGTGGACAAGGCCCGCCAGACGGTCGATGCGGAGCGCCAGGCCAAGCTGGCCGAGGTCAACTCGCGTATCGCCGCCAAGCGTGCCGAGGCGGAGGCGGCGAACGCCGCCGCCCGGGCCGCAGTCCGAGACCAGGTGGCAGCCGCCGTCTCCCAGGTGGCCACCCGTGCCGCCGAGCTCGCGACCGGCCGTGCGCCTGACGCGGCAACAGTGCAGTCGGCGGTCACCGCCGCAATGGAAAGCGCAGGATCACGATGAACCGCACCTTCGCGCTGCTCGCCGAAGCCGGCAGCTACGAGACCCACCACTGGTTGCTCCCCGAGACCGCCGAGATCATCTATGGCGGAATCGCGTCGCTGCTCGTGTTCGGTGCCCTCTACAAGTTCGCGCTGCCGATGTTCAAGACGTCGCTCGCAGCGCGCACCGAGCGCATCCAGAAGGAGCTCGACGATGCCAAGGCGCTCCGCGAGTCCGCCGAGAACGAGGCGTCCCGCATCCGCACCGCGCTCGGCGACATCCAGGCCGAGCGTGCGAAGCTGCTGGCCGAGGCCGATGCCCAGGCCGCGACCGTCCTGAGCGACGGCCGGGCCCGCATCACCGCCGAGGCGGCCGACCTGGAGGCAAAGGCCGAGGCCGACATCGCCGCGGCCGCCGGCCGCCTGAACGACGAGATCAAGAGTGAGATCGCGCGGCTTTCGTCCGTGGCCGTCGACCGCGTCGTGAAGGCAGCCCTCAACGACTCCGCCCAGCAGGACCTCATCGAGGGCTTCATCAGCAACGTGGGGGCAGCACGATGAGCGACAACCGCACCGCCGCATACGCCAAGGCCCTCGCAGACATCGCAGAGGCCGAGGGCGTCCTCGCTCGTGTCGATGCAGAGTTCGGGGCAGTCGCCGCGGCACTCGAGTCGAACGACAGCCTCCGTTCCACCCTGGGCGACCAGGCCATCCCGGTGGAGCGCCGCCAGGGAATCGTGGAGCAGCTTCTCGGCGGCAAGGGTGCCCACCCGCTGACCGCCCAGCTCCTCGGCATGGTGATCGGTGCCGGTCGCGGCCGGGACATCCCCGCCATCGCCGCGTCGATCGGCAACCGTTCGGCCTCCTCGCAGGGCCGCGCTGTCGCCGAGATCCGCACCGCCGTGGCCCTCTCCGAGGACCAGCAGCGTCGTCTCGGTGACGAACTGGCCAAAGCCGTCGGCACACCAGTCAACGTGAAGGTCATCGTCGACCCGTCCGTCGTGGGCGGGATCGTCGCCACCGTGGGTGACAAGGTCATCGACGGCTCAGTCCGCACCAAGCTCGACCGGGTGAAGGCCCGGTTGTCGTAGTCCGCAAGCGAAGAAGGAAAAGAAATGGCAGACATCACAATCTCCGCCAGTGACATCGCAAGCGCGATCACCAAGGGTCTCGAGGGCTTCTCGCCGTCGCTCGAGCAGCAGACCGTCGGCCACGTGGCCGAGGTCGGCGACGGTATCGCCCGCGTGTCCGGCCTGCCGAAGTGCGCGGTCAACGAGCTGCTGCAGTTCGAGGACGGCACCATCGGCCTCGCGCTGAACCTCGACGAGGACTCGATCGGTGCGGTGGTCCTCGGTGACGCCGACGCCATCGAGGAGGGCCAGACCGTGCGCGCCACGGGACGCATCCTCTCGGTCCCCGTCGGTGACGCGATGCTCGGCCGCGTGGTCAACGCGCTCGGCACGCCGATCGACGGCAAGGGCGACATCGTCGGCGCCATCGACCGCCGCGTCGAGGTGCAGGCCCCCGGCATCATGGGCCGCAAGCCCGTGCACGAGCCGTTGCAGACGGGCATCAAGTCGATCGACGCGATGACCCCGATCGGCCGCGGCCAGCGTGAGCTGATCATCGGCGACCGCAAGACGGGCAAGACCACCATCGCCGTCGACACGATCATCAACCAGAAGGGTCTCGGCGTGAAGTGCATCTACGTCGCGATCGGCCAGAAGGGCTCCACCGTCGCGCAGACCGTGGAGACGCTGCGCCAGTACGGTGCGCTCGAGTACACGGTCGTCGTGGCGGCGCCCGCCTCGGACCCCGCCCCCTTCAAGTACCTCGCCCCGTACGCCGGCTGCGCCATCGGCCAGCACTGGATGGAGAACGGCGAGCACGCGCTCATCGTGTACGACGACCTGTCGAAGCAGGCCGAGGCCTACCGCCAGATGTCGCTGCTGCTGCGCCGCCCGCCGGGCCGCGAGGCGTACCCCGGCGACGTTTTCTACCTGCACAGCCGTCTTCTCGAGCGCGCCGCAAAGTTGAGCGACGCAAACGGTGCGGGTTCGCTCACCGCTCTTCCGGTCATCGAAACCAAGGCCGGTGACGTGTCGGCGTACATTCCGACGAACGTCATCTCCATCACCGACGGCCAGGTGTACCTGCAGGACAACCTCTTCAAGTCGGGCGTGCGTC
>CAYXRQ010000077.1:0-6369 GCA_964466765.1 uncultured Bifidobacterium sp.
GAGCAAATCGGCATGGAAGTCCTGAGCGACCACAACTGGGTGCTGTCAGTCGGCACGTTCCTGCCGCTTGTCGGCGTTCTCATCATGCTCTTCGTCCCGAAGGGCGAGGAGGCGCTGAGCAAGGCGGTGGGTCTCGGCACGGCAGTGGCGACGCTCGCCGTCGGCATCTTCACCATGGTGCAGTTCGACTACGGCAAGGCGGGCGAGATGCAGTTCGTCGCCCAGCATGACTGGATCTCCGTCATCAAGTCCTCGTACTTCATCGGCGTCGACGGCATCAGCCTGCCGCTGTACTTCCTCTCCATGGTCATCACGGTTCTGGTGATGATCTACTCGTGGGACCATGTCCCGTCGCCGGGCAACCCGAAGGCGTTCTTCATCCTCATGCTCGTGCTGCAGACCGGCATGGCGGGCACCTTCATCGCGCGTGACCTGATCCTGTTCTTCGTCTTCTTCGAGCTCGTCCTGCTGCCGATGTACTTCATGATCGGCGTCTGGGGCGGCGAGAACCGCCAGTACGCCTCGCTGAAGTTCTTCCTCTACACGATGTTCGGTTCGGCGCTCATGCTGGTCGCGTTCCTCGCCCTGTTCTTCAAGACGGGGGCGGAGTCGTTCTCGATCCCGTACCTGGTGGAGAACGGCGGCGCGATCGCCAAGAACATCCAGGTCTGGATCTTTGCGGGCATGTTCGTCGGCTTCGCGGTGAAGGTGCCGATGTTCCCGTTCCACACCTGGCTGCCCGACGCCCACACCCAGGCGCCCACGCAGGGCTCGGTCATCCTGGCCGCCATCCTGCTGAAGCTCGGCACCTACGGTTTCGTCCGCATCGCGATCCCGATCCTGCCCGAGGCGGCGAAGGAGTGGGCACCGTGGATCGGCCTGCTCTCCGTCATCGGCATCATCTACGGAGCGCTCGGCTGCCTCGCCCAGACCGACATGAAGCGTCTCATCGCCTTCTCCTCGGTCGCGCACATGGGCTTCGTCATGCTCGGCATCTCCACGCTCACCCCGTTCGGCCTGAACGCTGCGATGTTCGGGATGGTCGCGCACGGCCTCATCACGGGCATGCTCTTCTTCGTCGCCGGGTCGGTGAAGGAGCGCTACCACACCCTGGAGATCAAGCGTCTCTCGGGCATGCTCAAGCAGATGCCGCGCCTCGGCTGGATCCTCGGCTTCTGCGCGATGGCGTCCCTCGGTCTGCCCGGTCTGGCCGGGTTCTGGGGAGAGTTCCCCGCCATCCTCTCGGCCTACCAGCCGGCAAAGGGCCTGCCCGTCGAGACCTTCCGCACCTTCATGGTCGTCGCGGCGCTCGGCACAGTCCTCGCGGCCGGCTACCTGCTGTGGCTCTACCAGCGCACCGCGTTCGGCGAGCCGACGGCGGAGTTCGCGCCCGGCCACGGCCACGACGAGGACATCCACGACGTGAACACCTTCGAGTGGATCGCATGGACGCCGCTGCTCGTCGCCATCGTGGTGTTCGGCGTCTACCCGCAGCTCATGTTCAAGGTGCTCGACCCCGCGGTCAACGTGACCCTGAAGGCATTCGGGGGCTGATCACGTGCTGAACGCACTCGCCGCCGCCGCCGATTGGACGGCACCTGCCGTCGACTACCACGCGATCGCGCCTGAGGTCGTCCTCGCGGGTGGTCTCGTGCTGCTGCTGCTCCTCGACCTGTTCCTGAGCGACGCGAGGAAGTGGGTCCTCACGCCGGTGGCCAGCTTCACCCTGCTCGGAGCGTTCATCCCCGTCCTCACTGTCGCCCTCGGCACCGACGGTGCGAGGGAGATGTTCGACGGCCGTTACGTGGTCGACGACTTCAGCCTGGTGCTCAAGGCCCTGTTCCTGCTCGCCGGCTACGTGGTGGTGCTGATCTCGGCCGACCACATCCGCGAGGGCAACTACCACGAGGGCGAGTACTGGTTCCTGCTCCTCACCAGCATCCTCGGAATGGTGATGATGGCGAGCAGCCGCGATCTCGTCTCCATCTTCGTCTCGCTCGAGTTCCTCTCGATCCCCGCGTACATGCTGGCCGCCTGGAAGAAGCGCGACCCGAAGAGCAACGAGGCCGGCATCAAGTACTACCTGCTCGGCGTGTTCGCCTCCGCGGTGATGCTCTACGGAATGTCGCTGCTGTACGGCATCGCCGGGTCGACCAAGCTCGTCGACATCGGGACGGCACTGGGGGAGAACCTCACGTCCGTCCGCGCACTCGCTGTCCTCTTCGTCGTGATCGGCTTCGCATTCAAGATTTCGGCCGTCCCGTTCCACACCTGGGCACCCGACACCTACGAGGGTGCACCCACCCCCGTGACCGCGTTCCTCTCCGTTGCCTCCAAGGCGGCCGGGTTCGTCGCGCTGGTCACCGTGGTCTTCGTCGGGTTCCCGGGGAGCCACGAGGTCTGGCAGCCGGTGTTCTGGATCCTCTCGGCGCTCACCATGACGGTGGGCAACGTGATGGCGCTGCGCCAGTCCAACATCGTCCGCATGCTCGCGTACTCGTCGGTGGCCCAGGGCGGCTTCATCCTCATGCCCCTCGCCGTCGCCGGCATCGAGGGAGTGCAGCAGGCGGCCCTGCGCTCCGTGGTGACGTACCTGCTGCTGTACGCGGCAACCAACCTCGGTGTGTTCGGGATCATCATCGCCGTCGCCCGCAAGACGCGCAGCGGCGAGATCTCCAGCTACGGGGGCCTGTTCGGGTACGCACCCGGTCTCGCTGCCCTCATGACGATCTTCATGGCCTCGCTCGCCGGCATCCCGCCGCTCGGCGGCTGGTTCGGCAAGTTCACCGCGTTCCAGGCACTCATCTCTGCCGGCACCAACTGGAGCTACGCACTCGCCGTCATCGGTGCCGTCAACTCCGTGGTCGCGTTCGGTTACTACGGCAACGTGCTCCGCGAGATGTGGATGAAGCCCGCACCCCACGGTGACACCGCACCCGTCACGGTGCCGTCCGCCATCGGTGTCGCACTCGCCATCACCGGCGGCGCCACGCTCCTGCTCGGCGTCCTGCCCGGGCTCGTCCTCCACTTCGGTGACCTCGCCGGTCTCACCGGTGCCCTCGGCGGCTGACGACCTGCGCGCCGCAATCGCGGCGGCCGGCGGGGGGATCCCCTTCTCCCGCTTCATGGACATCGCCCTGTACGGCGAGAACGGCTTCTACATGTCCGGCGGCCACGCGGGCCGGCGTGGCGACTTCATCACCTCGCCGGAGGTCGGTCCGCTCTTCGGCACCGTGCTCGCACGGTGGATCGACGCAGAGTGGGACCGTCTCGGCCGGCCCGCTGAGTTCACTGTCGTGGAGGCAGGAGCCGGCCCCGGGACTCTCGCGAGGTCGGTCCTTGCCGCGGAACCTGGATGCTCGGCTGCGCTGCGGTACGTGGCGGTGGAGACGTCCGCGCCGCAGCGCGAACGGCACCCGGAGGGCATCGACTCCGTCGCCGTGATGCCCGAGCACGTCGACAACGGCGTCATCATCGCCAACGAACTGCTCGACAACCTCCCGTTCTCGCTGTGGGTGCACGACGACGGCTGGCGCGAGGCCCATGTGACTGTCTCCGGCGACGGGTTCGCCGAGGTCCTCCGCGCCGGTGAGCCCCCGTTCCCGCTGAAGCCCGGCGCCCCGCACGGCGCCCGTGCCCCGGTGCAGACTGCCGCGGCCGGGTGGCTGCGCGATGCGCTCGGCTCACTCGCGCACGGGTCAGTGCTCGTGCTCGACTACTGCACGGCGCGCACCATGGAGGCTGCGGCAATGCCGTGGCGGGAGTGGCTGCGCACGTACGCCGGCCATGATCGAGGCGGTCACTACCTGAGGAACCCCGGCACCCAGGACATCACGGCCCAGGTGATGATCGACCAGCTCGCCGCCGTGCGCGAGCCCGATGCCGTGCGCAGCCAGTCCCAGTTCCTGCAGCGGTGGGGAATCGACGACCTGGTCTCAGAAGGCATCCGCGTGTGGCGCGAGAACGCAGCGGCACCGACCCTCGCGGCGATGAGGATGCGCAGCCGCGTCAGCGAGTCGGAGGCACTGCTCGACCCCTCCGGGCTCGGTGCCTTCACCGTTCTCGAGTGGCGCGCCGGCTGACCGGTTCCGTCAGGCCCGCACGTCGGGGCGGCTCGTCAGCCAGGCCCCGCAGATCACCACGAGCATGCCGACGACCGCGAGCACGGTGACCTTCTCGTCGCGGAAGATGACGCCGAGGAAGGTGGCCACGACCGGGGTGAAGAACACGCCGATGACCCCGCGCACGGCACCTGCCCGCACCATCAGCATCCCGTAGAGCACGTAGGCCAGGCCCGTCCCGAGCGCGCCGAGCACCAGCAGCGCGAGGAGTGCCGACCACGCAAACTCGCTGTCTGCGAAGGCCGGGAGCCCGAGCGGCAGCGAGAAGAGGAGAGCGAAGAGCTCCTGCCACAGCAGCACCGCGAGGGTCCCGTGCTTCAGCTGCATCTCCCGGGAGAGGATGCTCGTGAACGCGTAGCAGCACGTGGCGAAGAGGAGGAACAGGACGCCGTGGACCGACGCACCCTTTCCGTCGCCCACCGACCCGAACGAGATCAGAGCGATGCCGACGAAGCCGATGAGCACGGCCCCGACGCGCTTCCGTGACGGCACGGTCCTCGTGAGGACGGCAGCAGCCAGCACCGTGGTGACCGGGATCGACCCGTTGATCATCCCGGTGACCGACGACGAGACGGTCTTCTCCGCCAGTGGGTAGAGGTAGAACGGCACCGTCATGGCGACGAACCCGAGCAGGGCGACGCGCCACAGGTCCTCCCTCGGCATTCGCCTGCGCGCCGCGGGGAAGCAGGAGAGTGCGAGCGCCCCGAAGGCAAGCCGCGCCACGGGCACGACACCCGTGTCGACATGGTCGATCGCGATGGCGATGAAGAGGAAGGACGCACCCCACGTGAGGGCGACCCCCGCTGTCATGCCCCACTCGGCGGGCCCGAAACCGTGCTGTGTGTCCCTGCCGAGATGAGTTCTGTCCACGGCTGACCAGTCTTGCCGCTCGCCCAGTCCTGCCCACGGTCCGTTTCGTTATTCTCGGCGGTACCGACGAGGGGGTGCACGGCATGGCCGAGAATCACGATGCAATCGACGACCTGATGGTGGAGCAGAGGAAGTTCCCCCCGTCAGAGGCGTTCAAGAAGGGTGCCCTCGTCGTCGGCACGCACCTCTACGACGAGGCGAACCAGGACTACCAGGGCTTCTGGGCCCGGCAGGCAGCGGAACTCGTCGAGTGGTCGAGGCCGTGGCACACGATCTGCGAGTGGGACCTGCCGTTCAGCAAGTGGTTCACGGGCGGCGAGCTGAACGTGTCGTGGAACTGCCTGGACCGGCACGTCCTCGCGGGCAAGGGGGACAAGGTCGCCTTCCACTTCGAGGGCGAGCCGGGTGACACGCGCACCGTCACGTACGCAGAACTGCTCGCCGAGGTGCAGAAGTTCGCGAACGTCCTGAAGGGGCTCGGGGTCACGAAGGGAGACCGGATCAACATCTACCTGCCGATGATCCCCGAGGCCGCCGTGGCGATGCTCGCGTGCGCGCGCATCGGGGCGGCGCACTCCGTCGTCTTCGGGGGGTTCTCCTCCCAGGCCCTCGCGGACCGCATCAACGACGCCGAGGCGAAGGTCCTCATCACCGCAGACGGCGGATGGCGGCGAGGCGAGGTCTTCCCGCTGAAGAAGCAGGCGGACGAGTCGCTCGAGTCCACGCCCTCCATCGAGAGCGTGGTCGTGGTGCGCCGCGGCGGCAACGCCGTGGAGATGAAGCAGGGCCGCGACCACTGGTACCACGACCTCATGGCGACAGCCGACCCCGTGTGCCCCGCGGAGCCGATGGATGCCGAGCAGCTCCTCTTCCTGCTGTACACCTCCGGCACCACAGGCAAGCCGAAGGGCATCATGCACACGACCGGCGGGTACCTCACTCACGTGACGTACACGCACAGGTACGTCTTCGACCTGCACCCGGAGACGGACATCTACTGGTGCACGGCCGACGTGGGCTGGGTGACGGGGCACAGCTACATCGTCTACGGCCCGCTCTCGAACGGGGCGACACAGGTGATGTACGAGGGCGTGCCGAACTTCCCCGGCAACGACCGCATGTGGTCGATCATCGAGAAGTACGGCGTGACGATCTTCTACACGGCGCCCACGGCGATCCGCACGTTCATGAAGTGGGGAGTGGAGGAGCCGGCGAAGCACGACCTCTCGTCCCTGCGCCTGCTCGGCAGCGTGGGCGAGCCGATCAACCCCGAGGCGTGGATGTGGTACTCCGAGAACATCGGCCGCAACAACTGCCCGATCGTTGACACCTGGTGGCAGACGGAGACCGGCGGAATCATGATCTCGCCGTTGCCCGG
>CAYXRQ010000078.1:0-6360 GCA_964466765.1 uncultured Bifidobacterium sp.
TCGCCTCGTGGATGCCGCCCTGCACGATGCCGAACAGCGACTGGTCCCCGCGCGTGTGGGCCGCCCTCGCGCGGATGGCCCACGCGTGGGTCCGTTCCAGGGCGAGCCTGATCTCGGCATCGGTGGCCGGCAACGAGGTGCACACGTCGAGCACCATCTGGATGTCGGCACCGATCCGCTGCTGCACGTCGACCGCGGTCTCGGGCGTGAACCGGTGCATGGACCCGTCGTACGTGGACTTGAAGGTGACGCCGTCGTCGTCCACCTTCGGGTCGAGGGAGAAGACCTGGAACCCGCCCGAGTCCGTGAGCGTCAGGCCGTCCCAGCCGGCGAACCTGCCGAGTCCGCCGAAGTGCTCGATGACGTCGGCACCGGGGCGGAGCATCAGGTGGTAGGTGTTGCCGAGGACGATGCGTGCGCCCAGTGAGGCGTAGTCGTCGGCGCTCAGGTACTTGATGGCGCCGCGCGTGCCCACGGGCATGAAGCACGGGGTCTCGTATGTGCCGCGCGCCGTGGCGGCAGTCCCGGTGCGGGCCGCTCCATCGACGGCGGACGAGACGTGAACCACGGGGAACATCACTCGCCGCCCAGGCTGCGGTCGAGGAGCATGGCGTCACCGAAGGAGAGGAAGCGGTACTTCTCCGCGATCGCCTCGGCGTACAGGCGGCGCCACCGCGGGCCCACGAACGAGTCGACCATGAGCAAGAGCGAGGTCCTCGGCATGTGGAAGTTGGTGAGGAGGAGGTCCACCGACTTCCACTCGTGTCCCTTCGTGATGAACAACGAGGTGCGCCCCGAGAGTTCCCCCGTCGCGGCGGCGGACTCGAGTGCCCGCGCGGCCGTGGTGCCGACGGCGACCACGCGGCCTGCCCCGGCGCACACCTCGAGCGTCGACTGCGGCACGGAGTAGGACTCGGTGTGGATGCGGTGCTCGAGCGGGTTCTCCTCGGTGACCGGCTTGAAGGTGTCGAGACCGACCACCAGTTCCACACGGGCGAGCGTGACTCCCTTGCCCGTGATGCGTGCCAGGAGTTCCTCGGTGAAGTGGAGCCCGGCCGTGGGGGCTGCGGCACTGCGCGCGTCCCGCGAGTACACCGTCTGGTACCTCTCCTTGTCCTTGAGGGACCCGCGGATGTACGGGGGCAGGGGCATCGAGCCGATCCTCTCGATGAGCGCGAGCGGGACCTCGTCGAGGATCTCGACCTCGAAGGTGTCCCCCGCCTCGGTGCGCGCTCCGAGGCGCACCACGCGCTTGCCGAAGAACTCGAGGACCTCGCCCTCCCGCAGCTTGCGGGCCGGCCGCACCATGGCCTCCCAACTGCGGCGCTGCTCGTCCCTCGGCTCGAGCAGAAGCACCTCGGCGGCGCCGCCGCTCGACCGCTGCAGCATGAGCCTGGCGGGCAGGACCCGGGTGTCGTTCACCACGAGGACGTCGCCGGGGGCGAGCAGGTCCACGATGTCCGTCATCCTCATGTGGCCCGGGGCTGACGGGCCGCGGTCGACGAGCAGCCGCGACGAGTCGCGTGGTTCCACGGGCTTCTGCGCGATCAGTCCGTCGGGCAGGTCGTAGTCGATGTCCGACAGTCGCACGCCGAAAGGCTACGGGCTGGAGAGATGCCGCCACGCGGCATCCATCGCCACGCGGCCGCGCGGTGTGCGCGCGATGAGTCCCTGCTGGATGAGGAAGGGCTCGTACACGTCCTCGACGGTCTCGGGTTGCTCCCCCACCGCGATGGCGAGAGTGGTGAGACCGACCGGCCCGCCCTTGAACCGTTCACAGAGCGCGTTGAGGATCGCCCTGTCGACCTTGTCCAGGCCGATGGCGTCGACTCCGAACACGCGGAGTGCCTCGTCCGCGGTTGCGGGGTCGATCACGCCGTTCCCGCGCACCTCGGCAAAGTCGCGCACGCGGCGCAGGAGTCGGTTCGCGATGCGCGGGGTGCCCCGGCTCCTCCGTGCGATCTGCTCCGCGCTGTCGCCGCGGAGTGGGACGTCGAGTATCCCCGCGGCACGCTCCACGATCGCACGAAGCTCCTCGTCGTCGTAGAAGTCCAGGCGGGCGACCAGGCCGAACCTGTCGCGCAGCGGCCCGGTGATCATCCCGGTCCGCGTGGTCGCACCGATGAGCGTGAACCGCGGGAGCGAGAGCCTGATGGACGAGGCAGCCGGGCCCTTCCCCACCACGATGTCGATCTGGAAGTCCTCCATTGCCGGGTAGAGGATCTCCTCGACCGAGCGCGAGAGACGGTGGATCTCGTCGATGAAGAGGACGTCGGACTCCTGCAGTTTAGTGAGGATCGCGGCGAGGTCGCCGGCGCGCTCGAGTGCCGGGCCGCTCGTCACGTGGAGACCCACGCCCATCTCGGCGGCGACGATGCCGGCCATCGTGGTCTTGCCGAGGCCGGGCGGCCCTGCGAGGAGGATGTGATCGGCGGCCTGGCCGCGTTGCTTCGCCGCACCGAGGACGATGTCGAGGTGCTCCTTCAGCTCGCGCTGGCCGACGAACTCGTCGAGCCCGCGCGGCCGCAGTCTGGCCTCGTCAGCGTGGTCCGTCTCCGTGTGCACGGCAGGGTCGAGGAACTCATCCCGCACGGCGGGCCCCCAGCAAAGCGAGCGCGTCGCGCAGCATCGATTCCGGTGCGTCCACGTTGGTGACCTGGCGCATCACGTCGCGGATCTCGTCGGGCCCGTACCCGAGGGCGGTGAGTGCCTCCCGCACGTCTGCTGCCGCCGACTGCACTGAGCCGTCAGCGCCCACCGTGGCCACGGAGTCCACGTTGAGCCTCGACTTCAGTTCCACCATCAGCCGCTCGGCGGTCTTCTTGCCCACGCCGGGGACGGCGGTGAGCGCGGCCGTGTCACCTGAGGCGACGATCGTGACGAGAGACTGGGGCGAGTACGTGGAGAGAATGGCCATCGCCATCGCGGGGCCGATGCCGTGCGTGGCGATCAGCACGTCGAACGTGTCCCTCTCGGTGCGGCTCGTGAAGGCGTACAGGGTCTGTGCGTCCTCCCTGATGTGGTGGTGGACGTGCACGAACACCGGCGACGTGGGCTCCATCTCCGCGAAGGTGGCCGAGGTGACGGTGCACAGGTACCCGACACCCTGGACCTCGATGAGGACGGTGGACGGGGCGGTGCGCTCGAGCACGCTTCCGCGCAGGCTGCCGATCATGCGCGCCCCCTGGAGAGAGCGGCGTCCCTCAGTGCCGCGAACGGCGCGACCGCACAGTGGCACAACGCGATCGCGGCGGCATCGGCCGCGTCAGCGGGCTTGGGCACCGAGGACAGCCCGAGCCGGTGCTGGACCATCTTCTGCACCTGGGCCTTGTCGGCCCCGCCCCACCCCGCAACGGCGTCCTTGACCTGGGAGGGGGTGTACTGGGCGACCGCGCACCCGGAGTTCGCAGCGAGGGCGATGACCACCCCGCTCGCCTGGCCGACCGACATGGCGGTGCGGACGTTGTTCTGGAAGAAGACCTGCTCGATCGCGACCGCCGACGGCCCGAACTCGGCGATGAGGGCGGCAATCTCGCGCTGCAGGAGGCCCAGGCGCTCCGGCAAGTGGTCTGTCGCCGACGTGCGGATGACACCAAGGGACAACGGCTTCGGGGCCTGGCCCTGGGCCACCCCGAGGACGGCGTACCCGCACCGGGTGAGACCGGGGTCGATTCCGAGAACTACGTCCACGTCTGCGCTCCGTCAGTGCACTGCGGGCGGCGCGGACTGCGCCCGGGGCCCGCACCTGCGGGGAGAGCGACGCCGAGCGAACCGAACATAAGTTCGTATGGTAACGGCTGGGACGCCCGCAGGCGAGGCTTTCCCGGCGCGGACTAGGCGGTGCGGGAGGCCTCCACGGCTGCCACCAGCTCGTCCACGGGTCGGTAGGTGAGTCCAGCGATGGCTCTGTGCGCGTACGAGATGGTCCCGCCGGGGCTGACCACGAAGACGCTGCGCCTGGGGAACCCGAGAGGGCCGATGGTGCCGTACTTCTCCGCCACCGACTTGTCGGTGTCGGCGAGGAGCGGGAACTTGAACCCGTGGCGGGCGGCGAACGCCTCGTGGCTGGCCATGTCCTGCGAGGAGATCGCGAGCACCTGCGCACCGACGCCGGAGAAGGCATCCAGCTCGTTGTTGTACGAGTTGAGCTGCTTCGTGCAGACGGCCGTGTCGTCTCCGGGGTAGAAGACGATCACCACGGGCTGGCCGCGGAACTCCGAGAGCGTGTACGAACGCCCGCCCGTGCCGGGCAGCGTGAAATCCGGGGCGGTGTCGCCAGTTCCGACAGCCATCAGCCGACCTCTTCCATGATTGATTCCGCGATGTCGAAGTTCGCGTAGACGTCCTGCACGTCGTCGTTGTCCTCGAGGGTATCCATGATGCGCAGGATCTGCCGCGCATCCTCCCTGTCGGTCACCTCGATCGTCGTGGACGAGACCATCGTGCTCTCCGCCGACTGGACGGCGACCCCCGAGGCCTCGAGGGCCTCCTTCACGTCCCACACGGCCGAAGGGTCGGTCAGCACCTTCCACGATTCTCCGTCGCGCTCCACGTCGTCGGCCCCGGACTCCAGCGCCGCGGCCATGACCGCGTCCTCGTCGGCGGCGCCGTCCACGAGGATCACCCCGCGGCGGCTGAACTGCCAGCCGACCGCGCCGGGCTCCGCCATGGAGCCCCCGAACTTGGTGAACGCGCTGCGGACATCCGATGCGGTGCGGTTCCTGTTGTCGGTCAGCACGTCGATCAGCATCGCCACACCGCCGGGCGCGTATCCCTCGTAGGTGATCGACTCGTAGTTCGCGCCGTCGTTCTCGCCGATGCCGCGCTTGACCGCGCGGTCGATCGCGTCCTTCGTCATCTGGGCCGCCTTCGCCTTCAGCACCATCGTGCGCAGCGACGCATTCGAGTCGATGTCTCCCCCGCCCTGGCGCGCCGCGACCTCGATCTGGCGGGCGAGCTTGGCGAACAGCTTGCCCCGCGCCTTGTCGGCCGCGCCCTTCTTGTGCTTGATGGTTGCCCATTTGGAGTGCCCGGACATCGTCAGCCTTCCTTCTTCTCTCGGGAATCGGTGCGTGGTGCGCCGTCGTCTGCCCGGCCAGGGCCGACGACGGAGACAAAGTACCCGTGCAGACGGTCGTCCCCCGCTAGCTCCGGGTGGAACGAGGCCGCCAGAACGTTGCCGCTGCGCACGAGGACCGGCTCGCCGTGCAGCGACCCGACGGTCTCGACGCCCGGCCCGACCCGCTCGATGCGGGGTGCGCGGATGAAAACCCCGTGGAAGGAGCCCCCCGCCGTGTCGATGTCCGTGTCGACGTCCGCCTCGAACGAGTCGACCTGCCGTCCGTAGGCGTTCCGGCGCACGGAGATGTCGATCGCACCGAAGCATCTCTGGTCGGCGCGCCCGTCGAGCACCTCAGCCGCCAGCAGGATCATCCCCGCGCACGTCCCGAAGACGGCCATCCCCTCGCTGATCCTCGCTGAGATCGCGGCAAGAAGTCCGGATGACTCGAGCAATTGCGACATCGTGCTCGACTCGCCGCCTGGCATCACGAGCGCGTCGACCCCGGCCAGGTCGGCAGGGGTGCGCACCTCGAGGGTCGACGCACCGCAACGGCGCAACGACTCAGCGTGCGCCGCGAACGCGCCCTGGAGCGCGAGAACCCCGATCACCGGGGGCACCTGGAGGCCTCGCGTTCACGCGCCGGTCACCAGCCGCGCTCGGCGTAGCGCTGGTTGATCTCGTCCATCCCGATGCCGGTCATGGGGGCACCGAGGCCGCGGCTGACCTTGGCGAGGATGTCCGGGTCACGGAAATGGGTGGTCGCCTCCACGATCGCCTTGGCCCGCAGGGCAACGGTGGACTGCTCGCTCTTGAAGATCCCCGAACCCACGAACACGGCCTCCGCGCCGAGCTGCATCGCCAGCGCGGCGTCCGCGGGGGTGGCGATCCCGCCGGCGCAGAAAATCGGAACGGGGAACTTCCCTGTCTCGGCGATCTCCTGCACGAGGGGCAGCGGGGCCTGGAGCTTCTTCGCCCAGTCGAAGAGTTCCGCGCCGTCTGCCTGGGTGACGCGGCGGATGTCGCCGAGGATGCTGCGCAGGTGGCGCACCGCCTCCACGATGTTGCCGGTGCCTGCCTCGCCCTTCGAACGGATCATGCATGCGCCCTCGGAGACGCGCCGCAGGGCCTCGCCGAGGTTGGTCGCGCCGCACACGAAGGGGACGGTGAACGCGAACTTGTCGATGTGGTGCGTCTCGTCGGCGGGCGTGAGGACCTCGGACTCGTCGACGAAGTCGACACCGAGCGCCTCCAGGATCTGCGCCTCCACGAAGTGCCCGATGCGCGCCTTTGCCATCACC
>CAYXRQ010000079.1:0-6358 GCA_964466765.1 uncultured Bifidobacterium sp.
GCAGTCGGTGGGCATGGTGAACGACCACCTGGTGGACTGTTTCCGGTATCGCGAGTGTCGTGTGCCGTCGCCAGCGCAGCGGCCGTGACAAATTTGGAGGGCTTATGATATTTCCTCCCGGCATGCGTGGCTCTTTCTGGCTGTCGATCGCGGTGGGTATGGTTCTCATCTCGATGTGGGTGCCCGTCACCTTCTCGCAAGCCGACGAGTCGAGTCCGCCCATGGATTCGCTGCGTGTGTCTGCCGCGCCCGAACAGGAGTTTCCCGTCTCGCTCGGAAGTTTCACGACGACTCTTTCCGGCAGTCTGCCTGCTCGCACCTCGAACATTCGTCTCGCGGTCGTCGCGCTCGACGGTGTCGTGCTGGAGCCTGGTGATGAGTTGTCGTTCAACACCGTGGTCGGGCCGCGCACGCGCGAGCGGGGCTACCTCGAGGCGCCTGTGATCCTTCGCGAGACACGGCAAATGCAGACGGGTGGAGGGGTGTGTCAGGTGGCCTCGACCGTGTTCGTGGCTGCACTGCTGTCGGGACTCGATGTGGCAGAGCGATATCGTCACTCGACTCCGGTGGATTACGTGGCGTTGGGAGAGGATGCCACCATCGCTTGGGGGGCCAAGGACCTGCGCCTGCGAAACGTCACCGAACAACGCATGCGACTGCGCGTGCTGGTGACGGGCAACACACTGTCTGCACGGTTCGAGGGCGTGGAACCGAGCGACACACAGTTCGAGTTGGCGCGCAAGGAAGTCATGATCCCCGTCGCATCCGAGGGGGAACGGCCGGGACGAGAGGTGACGCTCCTCCGTGTGCGACGTGGTGCAAATGGTTCGGAGCAGCGGGAAGTCATCCATCAGGATGTGTTGCCCCCCACACAGGCAAGGCCGCGGTGAGAGGGTGTCTTGGGAGTCGAGCCTGGATCCTCGGCTTCGCGCTCTGGGCCACCGCCGCCCGTGGTTCGACTTCGCCGTCGCTGTTGCCCTACGAGATCTATGCCCGGGGCGATGCAGGACAACGTCTGTTGCAGGTCGCGCGAGAAGCACTGGCGGTCGCATCGGGCCGGCGGGATTCGGTTCGCGCACAAGCTCCCGACTGGCCTGCGGCACCGCGTCCGGTCTTTCTGACCCTGGCGCGAGGGGGCTCGACCCGTGCATGCCTCGGACGTGACGAAGCCATGGGTTCCCTCACGTCCACAGTCTGCTCGCTTGCGCAGACCCTGCTGGTCGCCGATCGGCGACGCCCTCCGGTGCGGACCGATGAGCTCGACAGTCTGCGCGTCTGCATCGCATTCGTGGGTGACGAACGAGGTCTCGTGGACCCCTATTCGGTCGATCCGATGCGCGAGGGTTTGCGGATCGAGACCGATCAAGGGGTTGTGGCCTTTCTGCCGGGCGAGGCCCGTACCGTCGCATGGGCGATACGTGAGGCTCGCCGTATCGGTGTCCTGCGCAGCCTCAGTGACGCGCGTTTCGTCCGTTTTGCCGCGGTGATTGTGTCCGGGCCGGCTGTTCCGCTGAACGACCGGAGAGTCCCTATTCCGCACTTGGAGGTGCATCCGTGATCCGCCCAGCCCCGCTCGCGTCATACCTCTTGTTGTTCGTGATGGCCTGTGCACTGTTCACCGAACAGGCTCACGCGCAGGGTCTGCGTTTGACCGGAGTGGTGGTCGATGCCGCAACGCAGGTTCCGGTGGCGGGCGCCGAGGTCGAAGTCCGCAATGCCGGCGGTGGACCGGGCTATTACCGCACGCGCACCGATGCGAAGGGCGGGTTCGTCTTCGACAAGATCATGGCGGATCGCTGGTATTCGGTCAGCGTCATGGCATCGGGGTTCACGCTGTGGGCCGTGGACAACTGGCAGTTCCCTGCGGCGCAGAACGAGGCGAGGCTCACCGTGCCTCTCGATCGTTCGGGACGTGTCGACGTCGTCGTGCTTGGGAGTCAGGGGCGCCCCGTCATTGGGGCGCGGGTGAACCTCCGTCGTGATCGCGGCAACAATTGGTGGGAGTCGGTCGGGATGGATCCCGAGATGAAGTCGACGGACGCCAGTGGCCGTGTAGCCTTCGAGGGTCTCGCGGCGGGCACCTGGACCGCCAACGTCGAAGCCTCCGGTCTCCGTTCCGAGGAGGCGCGAGCCATTCCCGTTCAGCGTGGGGGGGCAACGCCCGTTCGCCTGACCATGGTCAGGCCGGGGAGCCTCTCGGGTGACGCGCGTCTGCTCGACGGGACTCCCATCGAGGGCCTAGAGGTCGTCGTGCGTGGTCCGACCGAGGCCACTGGAACGACCGACGCGGAGGGGCATTTCGAGGTCGCCGATCTGTCACCCGGCCGTTATCGCGTGGAGATCGTGGCCGAGGGTTTCGAGCGAGGGACCGCAAAAGACGGTCTCGTGATCACCGAGGGCAAGACGATCACCGGGGTGAAGCTGACGGCGCGTCCCCGGCCCGCTTCTCTGGCGTTCGTGCTCGATCGAAAAGTGTTCGCCCCGGCTCCCGATGAGACAGGCGAGGCCACCGCTCGCGTGACCGTGGACGTCCGGGCGTTCCGCGTCGGGGCGCTTGAGCTCTCACTATGGCGAGCGCCCGTCGACCCAGAGAAGCGGAGGGTCTTGCTGAATTCTTGCAATGACACCACCTGTGCGCAGCGCGTTACGAGTTGGCAACACACCTTGTCGAATCAAGATCCCTATTCTTGGCATCAGGAGCAGTTGAAAGTACCCATTCCCCTGGAGCCCGGTATGTACAGCCTGGTGGCCAAATCAGGGGACGTGGAATCGGCGGTGTCTTTCTTCGTCAGTGACCTGTCATTGCTCGTCAAGCGTTCCGGAAGAAAACTCGCCGCGTGGGTCGGTTCGTTGCGTACCGGTCTGCCGTTGCCCGGAATCGCGCTCTACGACATCTCGGACTTGGGGGACCGCCTGCCCGATCATCCGATGGTCCCTGTGGCCGTCACGGGAGAGGATGGGTTGGCTTGGATCCCCGGTGAGCATTCGTCGCAAGAAGTCAAGATCCTCGCTGCGAGCGAACGTGGGTACGCCTCGGTCAACTCGACCCTGGCGCCTCCCTCGGCGGTGAGCGGGGATCAGCTCTTCCTGTTCACGGATCGGCCGTTGGTCAGGCCCGGTCAGAGCGTGAACTGGAAGTTGTTCTCCCGCAAGGGAGGCGCCTCGGGATACGTCGTGCCGGATTCCAGTGAGGTCCGACTCTCTCTGAATGGGCCCGATCAGGAACTCGAGGTTCCTGCGACCCGTTTGTCCGGAACGGGTTCGGCGTCGGGCTCGATCACGATTCCGTCGGATGCTGCTCTGGGGGATTGGACGCTGACTGCGAATGCAGGCTCGACCGAGGGACAGGCCACGTTCGGTGTTCAGGCGTACTCGAAACCCGAGTATCGGGTCGCGGTCGCGGCGGATCGTGGGGTTCTGATCAACGGCGACAATGTCCGATTCACCATTGCGGCCGATTACTTCTTTGATGCGCCGGTCGCGGGTGCCGTGGTCAGATGGACGTTGTTCGAGTCGCGCCTGTCGCGCGATGCGCAGGGCGTCGCCGAAGACGAAGCCGAGGAAGGCGATGGTTACGGGCGCATGCTGGAGTCCGGTGAGACGAGAACGGACATGGATGGACGAGCCGCCCTCTCGTTCTCGCCGGCACGCGCCGCCTACGATCGACGACTGTCGCTCGAGGTGGAAGTGGTCGACGGTGCTCAGCGCCGGGTGAGTACGCGGGGCTCGGTCGTCATGGGGCGTGGTGCGTTCCGCGTCCATGTGAAGCCCGTGGCACGCGTGTCCATGACGGGCCAACCGATTGTGGCCGAGGTCATCGCCGAGGATCTGCTGGGGCATCCTGTGCAAGCCGCGGTCACCGTCGAGTTGAATCAGGATGTATGGAACCCCATCGAGCGACGTACCACCCGCGCGTCTCGTCCCTTGGTGTCGGTGCGCGCCACGACCGATGCCACGAACGGTCGAGCTCGAGTCACGTTGCCACCGGGGGCGGCTCGGCCCGGGGATGTCACCGTGCGTGTGCGCGCCGAGGATGCGCGTGGTAATCGGATCACGGATGAGCAGTCGGTGTGGGTCTACGACGCTCGTGTCTGGGAGTACGCGTATCGTTATCCTTCTTTCGAGGCACTGCCCGACCGCGAGGAGTGGGCCCCGGGGGATACGGCACGCATTCTGGTGAACACCGACGTGCGGGACGCGAATCTTCTCGTGAGCGTCGAGGGGCGGGAGCTCCACGACCTGCGAGTCCAGCCGATGGTCGGGCGTACGGCGCTGGTCCAGATACCGATTCTGCCGGGTTACGGTCCCAATCTCTTCGTGAAGCTGCATCTGCGTCGCGGCTATGACATCCAGACCCGCACGCTCGAATTGCCCATCCGCATCGAACGGCACGACCTCAAGATCCGCATCTCGTCGGATCGTGAGCAATATCGGCCGCGCGAGAAGGCGGCGTTCACCATCGAGACGTCGGATGCTTCTGGTCGTCCCGTGTCCGCGGAGCTGGCCCTCGGAGTGGTCGACGAGGCGATCTATGCTCTGCGGGCGGATCGCACCGCGGCCATGCATGACGTGTTCTATGGACGCATCGAAGACGCCGTGACCACGGTCGTCGCGTTCCCGGCGACCTACTATGGTGGTGCGAACAAGGGCGAGGCGGGTGATGCTCGCCGGGACTTCCGTGACGTTGCGCTCTGGGCACCCGATGTGCGCACGGGCGCGGATGGCCGTGCACAGGTGACCCTCACATGGCCCGACAACCTCACGGCCTGGCGAGCTACCGCGCGGGGCCTGACCCTCGACGCCTTGGTGGGGGAGGCCACGGGGCGTGCTCGGGTGACACAGGACGTCGTGGCACGCTTTGCGGCGCCGCGGATGCTGACCGCCGGGGACCGAGCGGACATCGTATCCGTGGTCACGAATCGCACGCAGAGTGCGCTCGAGAACGTCAAAGAGGGCCTCATCATTACCGGTGCCGCACGACTGCAGGGTACCCCGACGCAATCCGGAGGGATCGCTGCGGGCGGTGAATCCCGGCGTCTTTGGACTTTGGATATTGCGAACGATCCGCCGCGCGATGGGACCGCGATGCGTGCGACCGTCACCTTCCGCGCACAGGCGGGAACGAACGGGGATGCGGTCGAGCAGGACCTGTCCTTCCGGCCGCGAACCGTCGCATTGCGTGCACGTGGCGCCGGGCGTGCGGTCGCAGGCTCACAGCCCACGTCGGTGGAGTTGCCGGAGGGGCTCGTGCGCACGGGCAGTCAGGTACGCGTGTCGATCACGCGTTCTCTCGCCGGGATCCTTGAACACTCCGTCGATGCGATGCTCGAAGAGCGTCAGCGTGGGGTCGAACCGACCGCCAGCGAATTGTCCGCAGTGCTGGTTCGGGCCCAGGTCATGAAGTGGGATGTCGAGAATGATCGTACTCAGCGTAAAGTACTGACGGAGCGGGTGACGCGCCTCGCATCCCTCAAGAACAGCGACGGTCTCTGGGGAGGATGGGCGGGAGGTGAATCCACCCCGGAGATCACGGCCGTGGCGGTGTCGGCCCTGGTACAGGCTGCGGAAGCAGGGATCGAGGAGGAACTCGTGAATTCCCTGCTGACGGAATCCCAATCCTCGATCATGAGGCAGGGGGCACAGTTCCGATCCCTCGAAACCGAGGCCTGGTGGCTCATGCACATGTCCACTGCAACCTCGATGTCGGTGGCCAGCGAGCAATGGCCCATGCTCAAGGCGCAGGTGGCGTCCTCGCTCACCCGAGTGGTCGCGCAGTCCGCGCAGCTCTCGCCTGCGGCACGGGCTTGCGCAGCTCTCGCCTGCGCGCGACTTGGCCGCACCGCGGAGGCGAACCGATTGCTGGACGCCGCATGGGCGGGGAGCGTGATGGATGCGAACGGTCGTCTGTTGCCGGCGGGCACGGAAGACGAGCCGTGGATCGCGGAGTCGATCGAACGCACCGCATGGGCGATCGAGGCGGCTGCCCTTGTTGCGCCTCGGGACCCTCGCGCGGCTCAGGCCGTCGATGCGATTGTCGCGCGTCGTGACGGCCGCCAGTGGCGTTCGTCGCGAGTCACCGCGGCGGTCGTGCGCGCCCTCGGAGCGTGGATGGCCACGCATCCTGCAGTGCCCGCCGAAGGCGCGGTGCGCGTGACGTGGGACGGATTCGAACTGCCGCTCGATGCGAGCGGCCGGGCGAACGTGCCGAGCGAGCGGCTCGCTTCGGGCGCGCACGCGCTCGCGGTCGCGGTGACCGGCCCCGGAACGGTTTGGTGGTCGTGGGAGGCCGTCACGCAGGTCGCCAGTCCCGGCCCGACGCCGGATCGTTCGCGCGTGCAGGTGACGCGCGAGTACCTGC
>CAYXRQ010000080.1:0-6281 GCA_964466765.1 uncultured Bifidobacterium sp.
CGCATCAGCGTGATGATGCAGGGTCGCCTCGTCGGCACGGTCGACAAGGACAAGGTCACGAAGGACGAGGTCCTCGCGATGATCATCCTCGGCCAGACGCCGGCCTCGGCCGGCTGACGCGGCTCAGCCGCCCGGCACCCACCTGGCCGGTGCGGCAGCGCCGCGAGTGACGTCGTAGAACGCATCCGGCACCACCGGCATCCACGGCCCGGCGGCTGCACCGGGGAACGTGACGCGCACCTCCGCTGACGCCGCGGTGCCGAGGCCGAAGTGGATCCACCCGGTCTCCCCGCTCGCGTGCCCGCCGCCCACCGTGACCTCGCGCGTGGTCGTCCTCCCGTCCGCGCGGACCTCCACGAAAGCGCCCACGGCCGAGGTGTTGGGCGCGGGCTGCCTCAGCCTCACCGCGACCCACCTGCCCGGTGACTTCGGTGCGGCGGGGGTCCCCGTGCCGATGTTGCGCCGCACCTCTGCGGGGACCCTGCGGTTCATGACCACGAGGTCGAGCAGGCCGTCGAGGTTGAGGTCGACCACGGCCGCCCCGCGCGAGCGCGACCCGTTCTCGATCCCGGCCTGCGAGCCGCGCTCCGTGAACGTGCCGTCCTCGCGCCCGAGGAGGAGGTTGTTCGGGTCGTAGGAGGCGTAGTCGACCTGGGTGTCCACGTTGCCCTTCGCGATGAAGAGGTCCGTATGCCCGTCGTTGTTCACGTCGTCGAACTCCGGGTGCCACGCGGTGGAGGGGAGCACGCCGTCGCCCGCGTAGGGGCGCTGTGCGGTGACGCCGCGCTCGAGCGCGATGTCCGTGTAGCTGGGCCCCGTGGCGCCGTCCTCGAGCGACTGCAGCTTGTTGTCTGCCTGGCTGGTCAGGTAGACCTCCGGCCTGCCGTCGCCGGTGAGGTCCTGGCTCGCGATGCCCATGCCCCAGATGGTCAGGTCCCGCCACCCGTCTGCCTCCCCGTACTCGCGTGGTTCCTCGCCGGGGCGCACGCGCCACAGCTGCTCGCGCGCGTTGCGGTCGTAGTTGCGGTCGTTGCTCATGCGCAGGTCCACCCCGCCGTCTCTGTTCCAGTCGGAGAACAGCGCCGAGAGGGTGCAGTGGCCCGGCAGCGCGACCGGGGCGCCGTAGCGCTCGCCTTCCGGCCTGACCAACTTGCTCGCGGCGCAGTCGTAGGTGTCAGGCACCAGGTAGTTGCCGAACGCGAGGGTGGGGAGGGACTCGTCATCCTCCCAGGTGGCAGAGAACGCAGTTGTCCAGTCCGATCCGGGGGCGATCCCGAGCGATGCCGTCATGTCCTCGAACGCGCAGTCGCCCAGCCCACGCAGCAGTGCGTTGCCCTCGGCACGCCGGAGCACCACGAGGTCGGTCACCCCGTCGCCGTCCACCTCGAGCGGGTACGCGCCGGTGACCGAGACGAGGTCCGTGACGGGCGATGCCTTCTTCTCGAAGCGGAGCGCCGCGCCGGGTTCGCCGGCGTTGACGTACAACGCCGCCGGGTTCGTCCCGCCTGCCATGTACAGGTCCGGCATGCCGTCCCCGCTGCAGTCGAACGTGGCGACCCCGCCCCCCACGAAGAACGGGAACTCACCGTCGTAGACATGAGAGATGCCCGCCGCGCCGGCCTCGTCCACGAACTGCGGCACGGCCGGCCCGCTGTCGCCCCGCACCAGCGGCACCACGACCGCGACACCGCCGGCGATGAGGATCGCAAGAACGGCGACTGACGCAACGGCGAGTCTCCGGCGTGCCATCGGGGTCTCGCCTGGCCCGCGGGTCAGCGCGCCGTCGGCACGGGGAGTTCGGCGACGACCAGCCAGCGCGACCCGGTGGCGCGGCGCATCGCCCACATCGTCTCGAACCCTGTGTTGCCGCGGGACACGACGTCACCGGCCCTGTTGCGCGTCTCCGTGGTGACGGTGCCGCGCGAGACCATGCCGAGACTCAGGCCGTCCTGGCGACCGAACGGCACGAGGAGAGTCACGCGGACGTCGTCGATGTCGTACGAGGCGGTGGTGACCAGGCCGGAGGATGACGACTTGCGCAGCGCGGCCTGCATGCTCTCGAGACGGTCACCATGGGCCACCGCGGTGAGGAGCGCAGCATCGTTCTCGCGCAGTGCCTGGGACTCGAGCGCGAGGTTCTCGGCGAGAGTCAGCACGATGGCGCGCGCTCCGGCCGCATCGATCTCGTGGTTCCAGTCGACGACCTCCTGGTCCACCGTGATCGCGGGGAACGTGGCGGGGTCCACCCGCGTGGCGAGCCTGCCGACGAGGTTCTCCGGTTCCCCGGCGAGGAGCCCCTGGGCCGAGCGTCCGGCGATGGACAGACCCGCGACGAGCACCACTGCGCTCAGCGCGAGTGCACCGCCCCGGCGGCGGGCAGTGAGAACGCTTCCCGTGCCCGGCTCGCCGTGCAGCACCCTCCGTGCGAAGCCGCGGAGCGTGTCACCGTCGCTGCCCGGTGCCGGAACGTGCCGCTCCAGCAGGGGCCGGACCATGGTCATGATGGTGAGCCCGGAGAGGAGTGCGACCTTCGCGCCGAACTCCGTCTGCTGCGGTGCCATCAACAGCACGCACACCACGCCCACGAGCGCACCGAACACCGTGCGCCCCACGCGGCCGAGCGGGACGGTACGGGGGTCGGTGATCATGAAGTAGGTGAAGATCAGGATCTCCGGTGAGGTCACGATCGTGAGCCACAGGTCCGTGCCGCACACCGGCGCGAACGCCCATCGGGCCGTGAAGCACTGGCCGGAGGCGGCGTTGACCGCGGTGCCGGCCGAGAGCACCAGCCAGAACGAGATGACCGTTGCCATCAGGCCGAGACGGCGGGTGACGAGCGAGCCCCCGACGAGGATCACCGCGTAGGCGATCACCATGGACGGGTTCGAGAGCGGTGCCCACCAGAAGTCGAGCGGCTCCACCTGGCTGCTCCCGAGCACGATGAACGCGATGACGAGCCCGACGTTGGAGGGGTTGAAGACGTGCGAGCCGTTCCTCCGCACCACGAACTTGGTCAGCAAAGAGAACGCGGCGATGCCCGAGAACAACCACCACTTGTGGAACGTCCAGTGGTCACCCACGGGTGTCGTGGGCACCCTCAGGATGAGCGCGATCCCGCTGCCCGTGAGCATCGCACTGGCCGGCCACACGAAGGAGCGTGTCTGGCGGAACGTGATCGCGACCTGCAGGAGGGCGGTGGTCAGGATGGCGGCGAGGATCTGGGGCACGCTGACGTGGAAACCCAGCCCCACCTGCCCCAGGGTGTGGAGCGTGATGACGATCGCGGCCACGTGGAGCCGCGAGTCGCGGATGCGGGGCAGCACGACGGGATAAGTCCGGCCGAACATCCGCACGGAGCGCCCGGGGGCCGCGAGGACGGGCTGCAGCGTCGGTGCGAACGTTCCTCCCACGGTCGCAGAGCCTAGTTTCCGGCCCCTGTCGGGTGCCATCCCGGGCAGGTGCGCACGGGGTCGCTCACCGTGGGAGGGCCTGCCCCGCGGTGACTACTGTGAGTCACGCGGTCGGGGGACCGCGAGGAGGGGCCATGGCACGCACGTCGAAGGACACGTCGATCATGTTGATGGCGAACGCCGAGCCGAGGGAGCTCCCGCCGCTCTCGTCGGTGAAGGTCCCCCCCGTGGTGCCCACCGGCACGGGCAGGACGTCATTCCCTTACGAGAACCTCGCCTTCGAGGGTGGCGGCGCGAAGGGGTACGCGTACATCGGTGCGGTCAGGGTGCTCGAGGAGGAAGGCATCTACCCGCTCAACATCCGCCGCGTGACCGTCACGAGCATCGGCAGCATGTTCGCCATGTTCGCGGCACTTGGCGTGAGCAGCGAGTACATGGAGAAGCGGATCCCGGCCGACATCGAGAGTCTTGCAAAGGACGGGTCGGGCGGGGCCATCGGCGGGTTCGTGAGGGCGGCGCGCCGCAAGGGGATGAACCCGGGCCAGCGCCTGTACGACTTCCTCGGCGAGATCCTCGAGGAGGTCACCGGCAGCGCGGACATCACGTTCGCCCAGCTGCACGAGCGGTGCGGGCGCGAGCTGGCTATCCCCGTCACGAACGTGACACGGATGACGACCGAGTTCTGCCACATCAAGACGACGCCGAACATGGCAGTTCGCGTGGCCACCCGCATGTCGATGTCGTTGCCCGTCCTCCTGCAGCCGATCAGCCTGCGCTCCGTGTACGACCGCGTCACGGGGGAGTCGAACGCGGAGTTCTACGTGGACGGTGGTCTCCTCTGCAACAACCCCACGCACGTGTTCGACGGGTGGTGGCTCTCCATGGACCCGCGCGACTCATTCCTGCGCCGGCTCCAGCCGCTCGACCATGCGGCGTCGCAGTACCCGAGGTCCGCACGGTTCAGCCCGGCGAACCCCCGCACGCTCGGCTTCACGCTGTTCGCCGGCGAGGAGACGGACATCACCCGCAGCTGGCTGGAGCCGGGCGCCGAGCCGCCGCCGCGCCCGGACACTGAGGCCGCGCGCGAGTACACGGAGAAGGAGAAGGTGCGGCAGCGCCAGAGCGACATGCAGAAGCCGATCCAGCGGCTCCTGAACAGGCTCGACGAGCACGACGCAGATGCGGACGGGCGCATCTCCCGCGCGGAGCTGCGGGCCACGCTGACCGACGGTTCCTTCTCACGGGAGGACACGGTCCTCATCTTCGGCACTGATGACGTCGACGAGATCTTCGAGCACATGAATGCCGACGGTGGGGAGACCATCGAGTTCGGCGAGCTCCTCTCGTACCTTGAGACCCGCGGCCTGGACGTGACCACGTCGCTGGTCGGTTTCCCGGCGCGGCCCCCGAAGAACATCGTGGACTTCGCGATGAACCTGATCGAGGCCGTCAGCCGTGACCTCACCCGTTCCAACCAGACGGGTGACGACCGGCCGCGCACGATCCCGATCAGCACCGACTACATCGGCACGACCACGTTCAACCTGGTCGACGCCGACCTGCAGTTCATGATCGAGTCGGGCCGCAAGCACACCAGGGCGTTCCTCGAGGCCCACCGCAACGGCTGAACAGAACGTTCCACGGTCCCCGCAGGCCGTTCCAGTGATTCGCTTGGGACCGGTGGAAATCTTCCACTAAGTTCCAGAAATGACCACAATGTCGGAAGTCGCGCGGCATGCGGGTGTCGGCATCGGCACGGTGTCGCGGGTCATCAACGACCAGCCGAACGTGAGTGCCGCCATGCGGCAGCGCGTCCGTGAGTCAATCGAGGCGGTCGGGTACCACGTGCCCCGCCGGCGACGCGCCGGCAATGCTGGCCGCGCGGCGTATGTGGGCGTGCTGACCGTGTTCTTCGACGAGCCGTCCGTGTACGAGAGGTGCAAGGGGATCATCGGTCACCTGCAGCCGCTCGGGTACGAGGTCGTCGTCTACAACACGGTCGCACCGCAGCAGATCCGGACCCAGGTGGAGGCGATGGCCTCCCACCCCCTCGACGGTGCCATCGTGATCTCCGCGCAGCTCGACGACGAGGAGGTGCGCATCCTGCGTGCAGCACCGTTCCCGGTCGTCATGGTCGATGCCTTCTGCGAGGGCTTCCGCAGCGTGGGCATCGATGACCGTCACGGCGGCGAGATCGCCGCGCGCCACCTGCTGGACATGGGGCACTCGCGGATCGGTTTCGTCGGCGAGCCGATGGACCAGTTCGGCTTCGTCGCGTCCTCGGAGCGCGAGCGCGGCTTCAGGGACGCGCACCGCAAGGCAGGTGTCGCGGTGGACGAGGAGCTCATCCGCCACGGCGCGCACATCAGGTCCGCCGCGAAGCAACTGGCGATCGACCTGCTCTCCAACGCCGACCCTGTGACCGCCATCGTTGCCACGTCGGACGTGCAGGCCATCGGCGTGATGGAGGCGGCGGCGGAACTGGGAGTGAAGGTGCCCGAGCAGCTCTCCGTCATCGGGTACGACGACCTGGAGGTCGCGTCCATGATGGGCATCACCACCGTGCGACAGCAACTGGAGCTCTCCGGCCAGCGCGGCGCGGCCCACCTGGTGGAGGCGATCAACGGTGACGGCAGCCACGGCACGCAGGAGCGGATCGACGTGGAGGTGATCGTGAGGAACACCACGAGACCCCCGGGTGTGCGCACACCCGGCTGAGCCGTCATCGGATGAGGACGAGCAGTGCCGGCTACGTGGCCCAGCCGCGCCCGAACTCGAGCATGGCCGACAGTTCCTCGATGAGTTCGCGCTGGGTGCCGCTCTCCGGGCCGGCCATCGGCCTGTGCGAGCGGACGCGGTCGATGGCGTCGT
>CAYXRQ010000081.1:0-6260 GCA_964466765.1 uncultured Bifidobacterium sp.
CTGGTGGCAGCGGGCATGGTCGCGTCCCTCGGCCTGCCGGTCCCCGTGGATGCGACAATGACCCCGCCCCCGGTCCGCGTCACCGTGCACAAGCTCGCCTCTGCTGATGGCTCGTTCGAGGCGTCAGGACAGTCCGAGTGGGTCGCGAGCATCGGCGACCGGATGGTTCCGGTGCGCACCATGGACGGCCTGGAGATGGAGTCGGGAACGCGCATAGACATGCCCGCCGCCGCGGTGGCCTCCGCACAGAGTCTCGACCCGGCCGCGCTGCAGCGAGGAACGGTCGTGCGCGGGGTGAGGAAGGCCGAGCTTCTCACGACACGGCAGCTCACGGTTGTCCCCGTGCAGTGGTCCGGGGCGGCGTGGAAGGACGCCGACAGGGCCAACGTGGATGCGATCGTGGCCCAGCTGACGCCGTGGTGGAACACGATGTCGGCCCGCCAGGAGACCCTGAAGGTCAAGGTGACGAGCACCGTGGACGCGTCGATCGTGAACCCGGCGGGACAGTGCGAGTTCGCCGATATGGCCAACCTCGCCCGTTCGCACATCGACAGCCTCGGTCTGGAGGCGTCCACGGACAACCTGATGGTCACGTTCACTTCTGACACGAAGGACTGCGGGTTCGCGGGGTTGGGCGAGGTGGGCGGTCCCACCTCGTGGACGTATGCGGCACCGGGGTACGCAGGTGTGTGGGCGCACGAGCTCGGCCACAACCTCGGGCTCCCTCACGCGAACTCGTGCAACGCAGGCGTGCCCCTCACGTACCTCACCACGTGTGCCGACGTGGAGTACGGGAACAACGCGGACGTGATGGGGTCCAGCAACCTGACCTCCTTCTTCTCGCCGACGTTCCTCGTTGCGGCGTCGTTCCTGCCGCCCACGAACACCGCGATGTGGACCGGGACGAGCAGCACGTACACGCTGGTGCGGGCTGACCGCACGGACCTCGGCATCACTGCAGTGCGCATCCCTGCCACCAGCGACGCCGCCGGGGACAACACGTTCTGGCTGCAGTACAACCCGAACCGCATCGGCCAGGTGCCCGCCTCGGCGAGCCCGACGAACGGCGGCGTGGCCATCACCATGGAGCCATCGGCGTCTTTCGCCTCTAACTCGATCGCCGCAGACGGCGTGATCGGGCTGGCGAACAGCACTGCGTACATCTGCGACCTGACCGCGCCCACGTCGGACCTCGCGGCGCGTGACCTCACCACCGACCCGCGCCTCACTGCCGGCTCCTCGTGGACCGACCCGCGCGACAGGTTCACCGTGACGCTCGTGTCGGTGGACGGGACATCGGCCGTGGTGCGCGTCGACCCTGTGGCCACCCCGAGCGTCTGGGCATTCTCCACCGTCACGGCCACACCCGATCCGAGTGGTCTCACCAACATGACTGTGGCGTGGCAGCCCAACCTGTCGAACATGGGGTCGCACGAACCCACGCACTGGGCCGTCGACACTCCGCAGGACCCCACGAAGGCATGCCTCACCGCCATCCACGAACTGTCGTGCGTGCTCTTCGGGGTGAGCCGTTCGGTCACGTACACCCCGCGCGTCACGGGCACGAACGGGAGCACGCGTTCCGCAGCCTCGGCGGCGGGGTCCACGGCCGTGCCGGTGGGCCCGCCCACGTTCACCGCAACGTTCACGGCGACCGATATCGAACTGAAGGCGAGCATCACCGTCGGAGACGGCGGCAGCACAGTCCAGGGCACACCCACCGCCGAGATCGCCGGCCTGCCGCCGTGCGCACTCGCGGTCAATGCCACCACCGTCTGCACGTTCACCGGACTGCCGCGACGAGCATCGCACGTGGTGACGGCACGAGGCACGAACGAGGCGGGCACCCGTGAGCGCAAGTTCACTGCAGCGACGCTTGCCGGCGTGCCGGAGACCCCTGAGCTCTCGGGGAAGATGTCCGGTGCCGACCTCACTGTCGTGGTCGCACCGTCCGTGATGGACGAGGCGAATGTCGACTACTACTACCTGCAGTGCTCGATCGGGAACAAGCCGTGGTCGAAGCTGGTGCCTGCCGACCTCGCGCACGTCCCCTACGGGACCATCAAGGTGCCGGCGGTGAAGGGGAAGGACACGTGGTGCTACTCGGCGCTCATCGCGATGGGGGCGACGAAGCAGTACACGAGTGACTTCGGCTCTGTGAAGGTGACCAAGGGCGGGCAGGTGACCGCAGGCAGGCTCACGCTCTCCGCCGCGGCGGACGGGGCGAAGAAGGGGCTGATCTCGGTCAAGTGGACCGCGAAGGACTCGCTCGGCAAGAACATCACCGTCACGGTGAACCCGTCGAAGAAGGCATGTGCGAAGAAGTCGGCCCTCTCCTGTCTCGTGTCCGGGCTGCCCTCCGGTGCCCAGATAGTTGTCCGCATCACGGCGCGGGGGCAGTCAGGCTCGCGCTCCATCTGGAAGACGGTGATCGTGAAATGAGGACCATGAGGAACCTTGCCGCAGGCGTGCTGGCCGCGTCGTTGCTTGCTTCGTGCGCGTCCGAGGAGGCAGTGCCGACCACAACGGTCGCGCCGGCCACCACCACCACGTCGACCACGTCGACGACCTCCACCACCACGACGTCGACCACGATCCCGATCGCGCCCCCGCCCACTGACGTGGTGCTGACGGTCCCGTCCACGGTGCCGGCGCCGCGCAAGACCGGCAACGGCCCGTGCGTGGACCCCGAGGGCGCGGACTACTGCATCTGGGGCACCCAACCGGTGGACCTGACGGTGAACAACAGCCGCAAGGCGGTCATGAACTCGGGCCTGCGGCAGGTGTTCACGGCGGTGAGCAAGAAGATGAGCACCGTGGAACTGGTCCTCGAGAGCCGCACCATCGGGGCCCTGGTTCCCGCCACCGAGACGACGACGGCGGACCAGCTGTGCGTGCGCATCACCCTGATGTCGAGCATGGGCCTGCCGATCGCGACCACCGGCCTCGTCACAGCGTCCACGAAGGGAATCCGCCAGCAGATCACCGTGCCGCTCGAGTCTGCGCTCATCCCCGGAGCACAGCACAAGATCCAGATCGAGAAGTCGGCGGCCTGCCTCTCGCGCGACCTCGCGACTTACGTGGCGATGTCCTCGAACTACAAGTACCCGCGCAAGTACGGCCGGATGTCGATCGATGGCAAGTCGTCCGACGGCTCGCTCTGGGCCCGCATCGACTGACGACGCGCCTGGCGCCGCGTCAGACGTGGGGCATTACTTCTGCGGCCACCAGGTCCAGATGCTCGAGATCCGACAGGTCGAGCACCTGCAGGTAGACCCTCTCGGCCCCGGCCGCTGACCACTCACGGAGCCGCTCGGCGGCCTCGGCCGGTGTGCCGCACACGCCGTTCTGCCGCAGCTCTGCGACCTCGCGCCCGATCGCCGCTGCACGCCGGGCGATCTCGGCCTCGTTCGAGCCCACGCAGACGACGAGCGCGGTGGAGTACGCGAGCGACGCCGGGTCTCGCCCGATCGACTCGCACGCCGCACGCACGCGACCGCATTGTTCCGTGAACCTCTCGCGCGACTGGAACGGCATGTTGAACTCGCTCGCGTAGCGCGCGGCGAGAGCGGGCGTCTTCCTCGGCCCGCCGCCGCCCACGATCACCGGCACCGGCGACTGCACCGGTTTCGGCAGGGCGGGGGAGCCGGAGAGCCTGTAGTGCTTTCCCTCGTGGTCGAATGTGGACCCGTGCGGCGTGGCCCACAGGCCCGTGACGATCGCGAGTTGCTCCTCGAGCCGCTCGAAGCGCTCGCCGAGCCCGGGGAAGGGGATGCCGTACGAGCGGTGCTCGTCGAGGTACCAGCCCGCACCGAGACCGAGCTCCACGCGGCCCCCGGACATCTCGTCGACGTTGGCGACGGAGATCGCGAGCACCCCCGGGTTGCGGAACGTGGCCGAGTTGACGAGGGTGCCGAGCCGGATGGTGGAGGTCTCACGGGCCAGGCCTGCCAGGGTGATCCACGCGTCCGACGGGCCGGGCAGCCCGCTGACATGGCCGCCCATCTTCTGGTAGTGGTCGCTGCGGAAGAACGCGTCGAAGCCGAGGGCTTCGGCACGCCGTGCCACGGCGAGGAGGTCGAGGTAGCCGGCGCCCTGCTGGGGCTCGGTGAAGATGCGCAGTCTCACGCCGGCAACCTAGCCGCCGGCCGCGCCGAAGTGCTCGTCCAGACGCGCCGCGATGAACGTCCCCAGTTTGCGGCCGCCGAGCCGGTTCATGTGCACGCCCTCATGGCTGAACCACGAGGTGTGCCGTCGGGCGTACTTGTTCCAGTCGACGACCGTGATGTTGTCGTGCCGCGGCGCGGTGGCCCGCAGCACCGCGTTGTGCATCCTGCTCCTGCGCGTGGAGACCGACCTTTCGTGGTACGTCAGCCAGATCACGGGGATGCCCTGCAGGCGCGCCTCCGCGGCGATGGCGCGGATCCCGTCACGGAGCGTCTGGTCACCCACGTCGTTGTAGCCCGTGCCGACGACAACTATGTCGATCTCGTCGGCGCGGTGGTCCCGGAACCTCTCGAGTGCGCTGCGGCCACCCGAGCCCGGGCAGCCCTCGCCGAGCAACGACTGGCAGCCCCACGTCTCGTTCACGGGGTCGTAGCCGGCGGACCACAGCGGCTTGTTCGACTCTGGTGCCCAGCGCAGCACGCTCAGCACGGAGTCGCCGAGGATGAGGACCGTGCGACGCGTGCCTGCTGCTGACACCCCGCCCGTTGCGGCGGGCAGTGCGACTGAGCCGGCCACGAGTGACGCCACGACTGACGCCACGATGACGAGCGCCCGTGCGTTCAGTCCGTGCCGCCGCTGACCCATGCCTCACTGTCTACCGACAGTCAGGGGCCACTGCCCGGCGACGAAGTCGGCGTGGGCAGTCTGCAGTGACTCGGGCAGGCGGGCGAGATGGCGCAGCGACAGCGGCGGCACCGAGGTCCGCACGGCAAACACGGGCGGCGCGACCGTCATGTGGCGCATGAGGCCGAACATGATGCAGCGGTCGAACCCGCGCGAGAACGGGTTGTGCCGGCCGTGGTGGTACGCGAGGCCGAGGCTGTGGGCGAGCACGTTCAGGTCCACAACTGACCCCTCCGGCCGGTCCGACACGAGTCCGGCGCAGCGGCGCAGCAACCACGTGGCGGTGGGGCCGAGGATCCCCAGCCAGAAGTGCTCGACGTACTCGCCGTGGGCGGGGTGGCCGTGCGCCTCGGCGAGGGCATCGGGCCAGGGGACGACCGTGATGATGCCGTCCTCGGGAAGCTGTGTGGGTGTCATGTTCGTGTTCTCCTTCCGGAGCGGCAATGTGGGAATCACGGCAGACTGTGGGGCGAGATGAGCGGGGAATCAAACGATCCACTGGTGACCGAGGCCGCGGCGCTCCTGCGCGGTGCGTCGCGGGTGGTGGTGTTCACCGGTGCGGGAATCTCGACTGATTCCGGGATCCCCGACTTCCGCGGGCCGAACGGCGTGTGGACGAGGAACCCCCATGCGGAGCGGACGTCGACGCTCAGTTGGTACCTGGGGGACCCCGAGGTGCGCAAGGCGGCGTGGGAGAACAGGGAGCGCACGTTCGGCAGGCCGCTCTCGCCGAACGGCGGTCATCTCGCCGTCACCGAGATCGAGACGATGGGCAAGCTGTCCTCTGTCGTCACCCAGAACGTGGACGGTCTGCACCAGGACGCCGGCATCCCCGAGGAGAAGGTTCTCGAGCTGCACGGAACGGTGAAGTTCGCACGGTGCTGGGAGTGCAGGGACCGGCGGCCGATGGGGGAGTACATCGAGCTCGTGCGTGCGGGCGACCCCGACCCCGCGTGCGTGAGGTGCGGCGGCATCGTGAAGAGCGACGCGATCCTGTTCGAGCAGGCACTCGACGAGCACGTCATCAGCAGGGCGTACGCGGAGGCCGAGGCGTGCGACGTCCTCTTCGCCGTCGGCAGCACGCTCGGGGTGTCCCCGGCGAACAACGTGGTCAGGCGGGCCCGTGGCGCCGGCAAGCCCGTGGTGATCGTGAACGGCGGGCCCACGGAGATGGACCACTTCGCCAGCATCTTCATCACGGGGTCGATCACCCCCGTGATGAAGGCCATCGTGGCCGCCGCGAGGTAATTCCCGACCCAGTCGGTAGGGTTTCGGGCATGGCGTCATTCCGCGACCTCCTGTCCCAGGCCAAGTCACAGATCACCGAGATCACCCCCGAGGATGCCGAGAAGCGCATCGCCGGGGGGGACGTGCTCGTGCTCGACGTGCGCGAACCCGACGAGTACGAC
>CAYXRQ010000082.1:0-6238 GCA_964466765.1 uncultured Bifidobacterium sp.
GCAGTGACATGCTGCTCCTCGACGAGCCCACCAACCATCTCGACATCGACGCGAAGACCTGGCTGCTGACTTTCCTGCGCAACTACAAGGGTGCGCTGCTGGTGATCAGCCACGACCTCGACCTGCTCGACGAGGCGATCACCCGCGTGCTCCACCTGGACCGCCCGGACGAGGACGACACGGGGCACGTCGTCGAGTACCGCGGCACCTACACCCAGTACAAGCGCGCCAGGGCAGAGGACGAGGCGCGACTGGCGAAGAAAGCGGTGATGCAGGCCAAGGAGGTCGCGCGCCTGCAGGAGGTCGTGGACCGATTCGGCGCCAAGGCCACCAAGGCGGCGATGGCGCACAGCATCGAGAAGCGCATCGCGCGCATCGAATCAGAGGGTGTCGGCCCGGTGCGGCGGGACCGCAAGATGAACGTGAGGTTCCCCGACCCGCCGCAGGCGGGCGAGACCGTCATCAAGGCGAACGGCCTGTCCAAGGCCTACGGGGGGCCGGCGGTGTTCGAGGACGTCGCGTTCGACCTCGGCCGCGGCGAGCGTCTCCTCGTGCTGGGCCTGAACGGTGCCGGCAAGACGTCCCTCCTGCGCATCCTCGCGGGCGAGACCACCGCCAACCTCGGGCACTTCGAGTGGGGCCACAACGTGAGTGTGGGCTACTTCGCCCAGGAGCACGACCTGCTGGACCCGCACCAATCCCTGCTGTGGCACATGCGCCGCGAGCTGCCGGCCGGGAGCGCGCTCACCGAGACGCAGCTGCGCGCCCTGCTCGGCATGTTCGGCCTGCAGGGGGAGAAGGTGTTCCAGGACTCCGGCACTCTCTCGGGCGGGGAGAAGACCAAGCTGGCGCTCGCCATGCTCATGGTCGGGCGCAACAACGTGCTCCTGCTGGACGAGCCGACCAACAACCTTGATCCCGGCAGCCGCGAGGCGGTGGCCGGCGCGCTCGAGTCCTGGAAGGGCGCGATCATCATGGTCAGCCACGACACCGAGTTCGTGCAGCACCTCCAGCCCACGAAGGTGCTGCTGATGCCCGACGGCCAGGTCGACTACTTCAGCGACGACTGGCTGGAGCTCGTCAGCCTCGCCTGAATGGGGACAGGACGTCCCGCGGTTGGTACCTTCGACCGCATGAAGTACGGAATTTTCGGCGGTGCGGTCAACGGCGGGACGGTCGACGACGTCGTCGCCGAGGCGAGGTCGGCAGAAGCCGACGGTTTCGCCAGCTACTGGGCCCCCAACATCTTCGGCCATGACGCGCTCACGTGCCTGGCGATCGTGGGCCGCGAGGTGCCGCGCATCGAGCTGGGGACTTCCGTCGTGCCCACCTACCCGCGCCACCCGCACGCGATCGCCCAGCAGTGCCACACAGTGGCCGCCGCCTCCGGGAACCGTCTCACGCTCGGCATCGGGCTCAGCCACAAGATCGTGATCGAGAACATGCTCGGGATGAGCTACGACAAGCCGGTGCGTCATCTGCGCGAGTACCTGAGCGTGCTCATGCCCATCTCGCGCGGCGAGACGGCGCACTTCGACGGCCAGGACTACCGGGTGCACGCCCGTGTCGATGCCAAGGGTTCCACGGGTTTCGGCGTCGTCGTCGCAGCACTCGGCGAGCAAATGCTGCGCGTCACCGCGGCGATGGCCGACGGCACCCTCACGTGGTGCACGGGCCCTGCCACGCTCTCGGGCCACACCATCCCCACGATCACGCGCGCCGCTGAGGAACTCGGCCGCCCCGCCCCGCGCGTCATCGCGGCACTGCCCGTGTGCGTGACAACGGACAAGGCGGCGGCAGCCGAGCGTGCGGCCCAGGTGTTCGCCGTCTACGGCACGCTTCCCAGCTACCGCGCCATGCTCGACAAGGAGGGCGCGGCCGGCCCGGCAGACATCGCGATCACCGGGTCCGTGGCAGAGGTGCAGGACCGTGTGGCTGCGCTCGCTGGCATCGGAGTGACCGACTTCGCGGCGGTCGAGTTCGGGGGCACCCCCGACGAGTCGGCGGAGACCCGCGAGGCCCTGAAGGGCCTGCTGTAACGGCCATGCCGGGGGAGGGCCGTTCCGTTCTCTCGGTGACGAAGGACGACGGCGTCGCGCTCGTCACCATCGACAACCCGCCGGTCAACCTGTTCGACCTCGCCCTCTACCCGGAGATGGTGCGCGTCTCTGACGAGCTCGCGGCGGACGACGCCGTGCGCGCCGTGGTGCTGGCATCGGCGGTGCCGGGCTTCTTCATCGCGCACTTCGACGTATCGCTCATCCTCGCCCTCCCCCGCGACATGGGTGCGCCGCGGGCGCTGAACGACTTCGACCGGATGTGCGAGAACTTCCGCACGATGCCCAAGCCCACGATCGCTGCGATCGACGGCCGCGTGGGCGGCGGCGGCAGCGAGCTCACGCTCGCCTGCGACATGAGGTTCGCCTCGCCGCGCGCGGCGTTCAACCAGCCGGAGGTCGCGCTCGGGATCCTCCCGGGCGGGGGCGGCACGGTCCGCCTGCCGCGCCTGGTGGGGAGGAACCGCGCGATGGAGGTCGTGCTCGGCTGCGAGGACGTCGACGCGACTACCGCCGAGTCCTGGGGGTGGGTCAACAGGGTCGTCGCAGACCCGCTCGCGCACTCGATGGCGCTCGCACGCAGGATCGCGTCGTTCCCCCCGGCGGCGGTGAGGGAGGCCAAGGCGTCCGTGCTGCGCTACGACACGGGGGTGGAGGATGCACTGCTAGCCGAGTCTGCTGCCTTCAACCGGCTCCTCGCCGACCCGCGCGCGCAGTCCGCGATGACGAACTTCCTCGCACGCGGTGGGCAGACCCACGAGGGAGAGTCGAGGCTGGGCGAACTCGCCGCGGAGCTCGGCGACTGACAAGACTGTCGTCCATGACGACACTGTTCGACGAGGTCACGTTCGCCCACGGCCCGGCCATGGCCAACCGGTTCATGCTGGCCCCGCTCACGAACCAGCAGAGCAACGAGGACGGGACCCTCTCGGAGGCCGAGTACAGGTGGCTCACGATGCGCGCCGCGGGCGGGTTCGGGCTCACCATGACGTGCGCGGCGCACGTGCAGGCCGTGGGCAAGGGTTTCTCCGGCCAGCTGGGGATCTTCGGCGACGAGCACCTGGAGGGGCACCGCAGGCTCGCGCGCGAGATCAAGCGGCACCACAGCCTGGCGATAGTGCAGCTGCACCACGCCGGCAACCGCTCGCCGAAGGACCTCATCGGCACCGACCCCGTGTGCCCGAGCGACGACCCCGCCACGGGCGCACGCGCGATGTCCACGGCGGAGGTCGAGCAACTGGTGGAGGACTTCGTGGCCGCCGCCGTGCGAGCCGAGCAGGCCGGTTACGACGGTGCGGAGCTGCACGGCGCGCACGGGTACGTGATCGCCCAGTTCCTCTCGCCGGAGCTGAACCAGCGCACCGACCGCTACGGCGGGTCGCTGGAGAACCGCTCGCGCGTGCTCTTCGAGGTCATCGACGGCATCCGCGCGCGCACCGGGGCGTCATTCAACCTCTCCGTCCGGCTGTCGCCGGAACGGTTCGGCCTGCGCACCGCCGAGATGCTGGAGACGTACTCGCGCCTGGTCGCCGAGGCAAAGGTCGACTTTGTCGACATGTCGCTGTGGGACGTCACGAAGACCGGCGTCGACGAGGGCTTCACGGAGTCGCGCCTCATCGACCTGTTCGCCGGGATCGACCGGGGCCCCGTCCGTCTTGCCGTGGCGGGGAAGCTCTACTCGGCGGCCGACTGCATGTTCGCCCTCGAGAACGGCGCGGACTTCGTGGCGGTGGGCCGCGGGGCGATCCTGCACCACGATTTCCCGCGGCTCGTGGCCGCCGACCCGGCGTTCGAGATGCGCAGCCTGCCCGTGACGCGGGCGACTCTCCGCGAGGAGGGACTCTCCGACATGTTCATCGGGTACATGGGGAACTGGAAGGGCTTCGTCGCGGACTGAGCCCAGAGGCGGCAGGGCGCACTGACCGGGGAAAGTCGAAGGGCCCCCTTGCGGGGGCCCTTCTCACGTTCCGGACGCGGTGACGCGTCAGCCGTTGATCGGCGGGAATGCCCGCGGCAGCACCATGCTGCACGGCACCTTCATGCCGGCCGGGGGCGCGGCGAGTGCGGTGCACCACGCCTCTGCCTTTGACCCGAGGATCTTCTCCGCATCGCCGGGGGACTTCGTCTCGATCAGCTTCTGGCAGTCGGCCTGCGGGAACCCGATCGCCCCGCATGCCCGGTTGAACTCCGCCGACTTGTTGAAGCCGCCCTGGCCCTGCTGCTGTCCGCCCTGCTTGATGTCGGAGTTCGGTTGCTGCTGCTGGATGTTCTTCTGGTTCGAGGCCTGGGCCTGGTCCATCTGCTGGTTGAACTCCTTGTCCTCTGCCATCTCGGCGGCGAGGTCCTCGTCACCCTCGGCGGCGAGCGCCGAGACGTACTCCACGCGGTACTCGCGCATCTTCGGCACCTTCACGCCGCTGGCCTTCTTCACGGCCACGCGATAGAGCACCACGCCGTCCATCCAGATGTCGTCCTCGTCCGTGGCGGGGAGGGAGAAGATCAGGCGGCCGCCGCGGGTCTTTCCCGATTCCATCTCTTCCCAGCCGTCCGGGTCGTCCTCGTCGAAGTTGACCTCGAGCATCGCGGACACGTTCTTGTTCTTCGGGGTCACCGAGACGAGGATCTCGCAGTCGTCCTCGTCGGCATCCTCCACGTGCTCGCCGTCCGCGCAGTCGCCGGTCATCATGACCTTGACGCTGGCTGGCTTCGCCGCCGCGGACAACGGTGCGGCATCGACTGCCACGACCATCCCCAGGCCCGCCATGACAGCGAGCAGGTTGCGGATCTTCATGATGTACCTCCCGGGACGGCACGTGGTGAGGCCGTCTCCGTGCTGAACATTATTCGGCACGGGACAAATGTCAACTGTCCTGGCCGGGCAATTCCGGTCAGTGCAGGCTGAGCGGGGTGCCGACCTTGACCAGGTCGAAGAAGTCGTTGCCCTTGTCGTCCACCACGATGAAGGCGGGGAAATCCTGCACCTCTATGCGCCACACGGCTTCCATGCCGAGTTCTGCGTACTCGAGCACCTCCACCTTGGTGATGCAGTCCTGGGCGAGCCGGGCGGCGGGGCCGCCTATCGACCCCAGGTAGAAACCCCCGTGCTCGCGGCACGCCTCGGTGACCTGGCGGGAGCGGTTGCCCTTGGCGAGCATCACGAACGACCCGCCCGCGGCCTGGAACTCCTCGACGTAGCTGTCCATGCGACCCGCGGTCGTGGGGCCGAACGACCCGGAGGCCATCCCCTCGGGCGTCTTCGCAGGGCCGGCGTAGTACACGCAGTGGTCCTTCATGTACTGGGGCAGTCCCTGCCCGGCATCGAGACGTTCCTTCAGCTTGGCGTGGGCGATGTCGCGCGCCACGACCATGGGCCCCGTCAGCATCACGCGCGTCTTCACGGGGTGGCGCGAGAGCGTCGCGCGGATCTCGTCCATCGGGCGGGTGAGGTCGATCTGCACGACCTCATCACTGAGTTCCTCGTGCGTCACTTCGGGCAGGAAGCGCGCGGGGTCAGTCTCGAGCGCCTCGACGAAGATGCCGTCCTTGGTGATCTTGCCGAGCGCCTGGCGGTCCGCGCTGCACGACACCGCGAACGAGACGGGGCAGCTGGCGCCGTGGCGCGGCAGCCGGATGACCCGCACGTCGTGGCAGAAGTACTTGCCGCCGAACTGCGCGCCGATCCCGGTCTCCTGCGAGAGCTTGAGGATCTTCGCCTCGAGGTCCGTGTCACGGAAGCCGTTGCCGAGATCCGAGCCGGAGGTGGGGAGCGAGTCGAGGTACCGGGTGCTCGCCAGCTTCGCGGTCTCCACGGCGTGCTCGGCTGACGTGCCCCCGATGACGACTGCAAGGTGGTACGGCGGGCACGCGGCGGTGCCGAGCGTCATCATCTTCTCGAAGACCCAGGGCAGCAGCGACTTCTCGTTGAGGAGCGCCTTCGTCTCCTGGAAGAGGTAGCTCTTGTTCGCGGAGCCCCCGCCCTTCGCCATGAAGAGGAACTTGTAGGCATCCCCGTCGACCGCGTTGATCTTGATCTCTGCGGGCAGATTGTTGCCGGTGTTCTTCTCCTCGTACATGGTCAGCGGCGCCATCTGGCTGTAGCGCAGGTTGCTCGTGAGGTACGTGTCGTACACGCCGCGCGAGATCGCCTCCTCGTCGCTGCCGCGCACCACGACGAACTGGCC
>CAYXRQ010000083.1:0-6227 GCA_964466765.1 uncultured Bifidobacterium sp.
TCGCCAGCCTGCCCTTCATGCTCTCGGGCGGGCAGCAGCAGCGCGTCGCCATCGTGCGCGCGCTCGCCGTGGACCCGGAGGTCCTCCTGCTCGACGAGATCACGTCTGCACTCGATCCCGAGCTGGTCGGCGAGGTGCTTGACGTGGTGCGGGAACTGAAGTCGAGCGGAATGACCCTCGTGCTCGCGACCCACGAGATGGGGTTCGCGCGGGACACGAGCGACGTCATCGTGATGCTGGACGGCGGAAGGGTGATCGAGCAGGGCCACCCGCGCGAGGTCCTCGTCTCACCGCGGACGGAGCGTGCCCGCCAGTTCCTCCAGCGGATCATCGACTCCGGACGCCTCTGACGTTCATCGACGGGCGTACGTCTCGCGCCTCACAGAACCGTCCTCCATCGTGAAGGTGAACCGCACCTCGGCGGACGAGACGACATACGCGACCTCGCCGGACCCGGACGGCGAGGAGTACCCGAGCACGTACGAGCCACTGGACGGGGACGAGAACGACGTCACGGTTGCCCCACGCAGCGGTTCGAGCGCGGGGCGGAACGGGTTCGTGCGGGGCTGCGGGTCGACCTGGTCACCGACCACGCTCACGGTGCCGCGCAGGCCGCCGTTGATGTACGGGTATGTGCGGGTGCCGTGGTAGTGGTAGTTGCCGGCGGCATCGAGATGGCCGTTGAACTCGTCGAGCTTCCTCACCGCTGAACCATCAGGTTCCTTCTCTCCGTAGACGGGGAAACCGTCGAGCGCATACGCAATCGGAGCGGCGTCTCCCAGCTTCTCCGACAGGTGCAGCGGCGCGACGTGGTAGTGGTAGTCATCTGCGCGGCCGGCATGTCCACCCCACTTGTCGAGCTCACCCGCCAGGAACGCGTCATCGCCACGGTTGTTGAGGGCGTTGAAGATCGGCACGCCGTTCGCCGCGAGAGCAATGGCCCCCCTGTAGAGAGCGGTCCGCGCGGAGACCGGCGCGTCCGCCATCACCGGCACGGCCGGGATTCTCCACGCATTCGACCCCGTGTACGGCTGGGCGACCGGGACCTGCTGCTGCCAGCTGGTGATGCCGATCATCATGTCGTGGGCGGGCAGGCCGTTGCTCTCCACGAGCCACCAGTCGCCGCTTCGGGTGACCGACACAGTGGATGCGAACTCGTCAAAACCCGCCAGCCCGGTCGGTGGTGCCGCCGTCGCCGCTGTAGTCGCCGACCGCGCGGGGGCCGTCGTTGTCGCGACCGGCGTCCCTGCCGCGGGACCCGTGCTGTCCGGGACGGGCCCCTGCGCTTCTGACGATGGTGCGCTCCCGCCCGGGACGGAATCCTCCCGGACGACGGAGTCCCGGCCGCACGCAGAGAGCAGGACGGCCCCGAGCCCGAATGTGCCTGCGCGGACGAATGCCCGTCTCGTCAGCCAGGACTCGGGCACGAGGATGTGCCCGTGCTCATGGTGGCCTGCTCCGCCCGTTGGATCACTGCCGGGTTCGCACATGGGTTCCTCCTGTCCGGACGCACGGTACGGGACGAAGGTAAGAACCTCGACAGAGGTCAGGCGTCGGGGAGTGCGTGGTCCGCGTACTGCTCGCGCAGCGTCTTCTTCGAGAACTTGCCCACCGACGTCTTCGGCACCTCGGGGATGAACACCACGTCGTCGGGCAGCTGCCACTTGGCGAGTCGCGGCACGAGGTGCTCGAGCACCTCCTCCTTGGTCAGGGTCTCCCCCGGCTTCGTCACCACGCACGCGAGCGGCCGCTCAGACCACTTCGGGTGCGGCACGCCGATGACCGCAGCCTCGGCGATCTTCGGGTGGGACATGAGCTCGTTCTCCACGTCCACCGAGGAGATCCACTCGCCACCGGACTTGATGAGGTCCTTTGTGCGGTCCACCAGCCGGATGCGGCCCTTCGCGTCCACGACGGCCACGTCGCCGGTGCGCAGCCAACCGTCCGCGGTGAAGCTCTCGCGGGACCGTGGGTCGTCGTAGTAGTCGGCCGCAATCCACGGTCCGGCGCACTGAAGCTCGCCGCTCGACTCGCCGTCCCACGGCAGTGGCGTGGTGGTGCCCGGCTCCACCACGCGCATCTCCACGCCGAACGCGATGAGACCGACCGTGGTGCGGAGGTCCGCTTGCTGCTCCTGCGGGAGCGCACGGTCGGCCTTCAGCAACGTGCAGACGGCGGCGATCGGGCTGGTCTCCGTCATGCCCCAGGCCTGGAGGATCGGCAGGCCGGTCTGCTCGCGGTAGGCCTCGCTGAGTGCCTTCGGCACCGCGGAGCCACCGCACGGGATGCAGCGAAGCGACGAGGTGTCCTTGCCCTTCAGCTCGGGCAGCACCGCCATCCAGATGGTCGGCACACCCGCCGCGACCGTGACCTTCTGGTCGACGATGAGTCTCGCGACTGCGGGGCCGCTCAGGTCCGGCCCTGGCATCACGAGGTCGGCACCGGAGGCCACGCCGGCATGGGCAAGACCCCATGAGTTCGCATGGAACATCGGCACGACCGGGAGGATCACGTCAGCCTCGCCGACGCCCACGGAGTCGGTCATCATCGTTGCCATCGTGTGCAGGTACGTGCTGCGGTGCGAGTACACGACACCCTTCGGGTTGCCGGTGGTGCCGGAGGTGTAGCACATGCTCGCGGCCTGGTTCTCGTCCGCGATCACCGGCCACACGGCGGGTTGCGACGCCGCCACGAGCGCCTCGTAGTCGTGCACCTGGATGCCGGGGACGGATGCGGGTGCGGCACCCTTCCCGTCGTCCATGAACACCAGGTGCTTCACGGTGGTGAAGGTCGGCACCAGGGGCTCGAGCAGGGCCCACAGCGAGGTGTCACAGAAGATGATCTCGTCCTCGGCGTGGTTCGCGATGTAGGTGAGCTGCTCCGGGAACAGGCGGATGTTGAGCGTGTGAAGGACGCGGCCGCTGCACGGGGCGGCGAAGTAGAGCTCCAGGTGGCGCGCGGTGTTCCAGGCGAAAGTGGCGACGCGGCCGGTGGCGGAGATGCCGAGGGCGTCGAGCGCAGAGGCGATCCTGCGGGTGCGGTCGGCCCACTCGCCGTAGGTCACCTTCTCGATGCCGGTGGCGGTCGCCGTGGTCACCGTCTTGTCGCGGTGGTACTTCTCCGCACGGTCGAACAGGTAGTTGATCGTCAACTGGGTCGGCTGCATCAGGCCCTTCATGGACTCCCCCATCTGGTGTGCGGGCTCCGCGCCCGCGCGACACACCGTACCAACCGCCCCTCGACGGAAAAAAGGTCACAGACCCCGATACCGTGCCCGCCGTGCGCAGGGCCCTCGTCATCTTCACTGCCTTCCTGTTCACCATCGGCACCATCGGCACCAACATGGGTCCGGCCCTCGTGGACGAGCGCCCCCTGCTGACGCTCACCCTCAGTTCGCGCAACCGGAACCTGCTCGGGTCCATCCCCTATGTCGACGCCCCCACCTTCTTCGGCGTGGGGTTCGTCCGCCTCATGGTGGCGGCCCTGGCCCGATTCGTCGTGGGTCGCTGGTACGGCGAGCGGGCGCTCGCCTGGACCGAGTCACAGGTGGGCGAGATGCCCAGGATCTACCACGCCACCGAACGGATCACCCGGAGGGCCGGCTGGCTGGCGGTCTTCCTCATGCCGGGCTCCAACATCGTCTGCCTGCTGGTCGGGCACCTGAAGATGGCGCCGCGGAGGTTCGCCGCCCTGGCCGCGGGCGGAATAGCCGTCCGCCTCGTGGTGTTGTGGTTCGGAGGGAAGCAAGTCGAGGACCAGATTGAGTCTGTCGTCGGCTGGATCAACGACTACCAATGGTGGATCGTCGGGGGACTCTTCGCCGTGACGTTCTTCCAGAGCGCCAGGCGGAAGTCGCCTGATCTTCCCGACGAGACAGCAGAGAACACCGACTGACGGGCCGCTCGCCCGGAACCGGGACGCTCACGACAACCATCCTCCACAACCGAACACAACAACCAACCGAACACAACAACAAGGACAACTCATGGCACAGACAGCATTCGGCGGGAACCCGGTCAACACGGTGGGCGACCTGCCCGTCCCGGGCAAGGCCCTCCCCTCCTACGCACTCACGGGCGGCAACCTGGCCGACTTCGACCACTCGGCGTTCGCCGGCAAGCGCGTGGTGTTCAACATCTTCCCCAGCGTCGACACCCCTGTCTGCGCCACCAGCGTGCGCAAGTTCAACGAGCTCGCCTCGTCGCTCGACAACACCGTGGTGGTGTGCGTGTCGGCCGACCTCCCCTTCGCGCAGGGCCGCTTCTGCGGCTCCGAGGGCCTCAGCAACGTGCAGACCGCTTCCTCCTTCCGCACCGACTTCGGCAAGGCGTTCGGAGTGGGCATGAACGAGGGCGCCTTCGGCGGTCTCCTCGCCCGCGCAGTCGTCGTGGCCGACGAGAACGGCAACGTGGTGCACACGGAGCTCGTCCCCGAGATCGGCCAGGAGCCCGACTACGACGCAGCCATCAAGGCACTCGGCTGACCACAGCCCCCATGTGGAGAGCCCGTCCCGAGAGGGGCGGGCTCTTTGCTTTTCCGGGTCTGTGCGGTGCCGACCTCTGTTCTCCTGGGATACGCCGCTCAACTGCAACACGGCATCACAGCAACGGGTCGATGCCCAATGTCAGGCGGTCGGGCAGGCCGGCCACCTTCCGGCACGCGAGCACCACGCCGGGCATGAACGACACCCGGTCGTTGGAGTCGTGCCTGATGACGAGCGTCTGTCCCGCGGTGCCGAGGATGACCTCCTGCGACGCCGTCATTCCGACCATGCGGACGCCGTGCACGTGGATGCCACCGGGACCCACTCCGCCGCGCGCACCGGGGATCACCTCGTGCCTCGTGGGGTCGGCCGCCCACTCGTCGGATGCCGCCGCCATGCGGCGCGCGGTGGCCATGGCCGTGCCGCTCGGCGCGTCGGCCTTGGCATTGTGATGGAACTCGATGATCTCGGCGGTCTCGAAGTAGGGCGCCGCCTGCTCGGCGAACTTCATCATGAGCACCGCCCCGATCGCGAAGTTCGCGGCCACCAGGCAGTTGCTGCCGGTGAACGCCGACCGGAAGGACGCCATGTCGTCATCTGTGAACCCCGTCGTGCCCACCACCGCATGCATGCCGTGCAGCGCGAGCCACGGCAGGGTGCGGCGGGCCGCCTCGGCGACGGTGAAGTCCACCACCACCTCGGCACCGGCGTCCGCCAGGGCCTTCAGTTCCTTCTGCACGGTGAGCCCATGGACAGAACCGCCGCCACCGACGACGTCGATGGCGGCGACAAGCTCCAGGCCGTCCGCCGCGGCGACTGCGTCGCACACGGTGGCGCCCATGCGTCCTGCGGCCCCGACAACTCCCACTCTCGTCATGGGAGTCACCGTAGCCGTCTGGTCATCTAGCGGCGACGACGGTTGCGGTCTCCCCCACGGCCGCCACGGTCGTCACGGCCGCCACGGTCGTCACGGTCATTGCCGCCGGCACGGCCGCCCGGGCCGAGGTCACCGAGCTCGTTCGCGATCTCGCTGTCGAACTCGTCCTCGAAGGACACCTCGACGACGTCGCTGCCGCCGCGCTCGCTGCGCTCACCGCGGTCGTCACGGTCACGGCGCTCGGAGCGCTCGCCGCGGTCACGGCCACCACGGTCACGGTCACGCCCGCCGCGGTCACCGCGGTCACGGTCACGGCCGCCACGGTCGTCGCGGTCGCGACGCTCACGGCGCTCGCCGCCCTCGCCGGACTGGTCGAACTCGACGTTGTCGTAGCCCTCGCCGACGGGGGTCAGGCTGACCTTGCCCTTGTCGTCGATGTCGTCCACGCGGACCTCGATCTCCTGGCCGAGCTCCAGCACGTCCTCCACGTTGTTCACGCGCTTGCCCTTGCCGAGCTTGCTGATGTGCACCAGGCCGTCGCGGCCGGGGAGGATGTTCACGAACGCGCCGAACTTGGTGATGCTGACGACGCGGCCGTTGTAGACGGCACCGAGCTCCGCGGTCGGCGGGTCGACGATCGCGAGGATGCGCGAGCGCGCCTCCTCGACCTTCGCGTTGTCCGGCGAGCCGATGGTGACGATGCCGACGGCGCCGTCGTCGCTGACGGCGATGTCCGCACCGGTCTCCTGCTGGATGGTGTTGATGACCTTGCCCTTCGGCCCGATGACCTCGCCGACCTTGTCGAGCGGGATGGTGAAGGACACGATCTTCGGTGCGGTGGCAGCGACCTCAGGACGCGGCGCGGAG
>CAYXRQ010000084.1:0-6134 GCA_964466765.1 uncultured Bifidobacterium sp.
CCCGGCGAGCGGTTCGGGTTCGTCTACGAGATCAACTACCTGCGCTGCATCCACTGCGACATGTGCGTGGAGGCCTGCCCGACCGAGGCGATCACCGAGACCAAACTCTTCGAGTTCTCCTTCACCAACCGCAAGGACGCGATCTACACCAAGGCCGAGCTGCTCGTGGGTGACGACGGCAAGCCGCAGCACCTCCCGTGGGAGGACTGGCGCGAGGGTGAGGACGAGCACACGTCGGGCTGGATGCGGGCCACCGCGCCGTCCGGTGACGCCACGTTCGAGGGGACCGTCGCGTGGAGCGGCGAGCTGGGGTACGGGGTCCGCGCGCCGGAGCCCGCCCAGGACGCGCGAGACCTGGAGGACAACTGATGGAGCTGTTCGTCTTCGCAGCTGCCGCCCTGATGGCCGTCATCGGCTCGGTCGGCGTTGTCGTGCGCAGCAACCCCGTGCACGCAGCGATGAGCCTCGTCCTCACGCTCTTCGGGGTCGCGGTGCTGTTCGTGCAGCAGGGTGCGCACTTCCTGGCGGCAGTCCAGATCATCGTGTACGCCGGTGCGATCGTCGTGCTCTTCCTCTTCGTCATCATGCTCCTCGGGGTGGACCGTGCGGAGAACCTGAGCATCGAGCCGCTCGCGGGGCAGCGTGTCGTCGCAGGTGCCGTGGGCGCCGCCATGGTGGGCCTGCTGACCGCCGCCGTGCTGACCTCGGAGTCGGCAGTCATCACGGACGGCCAGGGCCTGAGCGCCACCACCCTGGACTCGCCGGACGCCAACGTCCGCCAGCTCGCCGAGTCCATCTTCGGGGACAACGTGTTCGCGTTCGAGATCACCTCGGTGCTCCTGCTCGTGGCGGTCGTCGGCACCGTGATCCTCGCCCGGCGCCTCCCCAGGCAGCAGGAGGCCGCGAAGTGAGCGCGGTGATCGAGCCCACGACCAGTTGGTTCCTCATCCTGTCCGCGGTGCTCTTCGCCGTGGGGATGGTCGGGGTGATGGTGCGCCGGAACCCGCTCGTCATGTTCATGTGCATTGAGCTGATGCTGAATGCCGTCAATCTCTCGTTCGTCACGTTCGCCCGGGCCCGCGAGGACGTCGGCGGGCAGTCAGCGGTGTTCTTCGTCCTCGTCGTCGCCGCCGCCGAGGTCACCGTCGGCCTCGGCATCATCGTGTCCATCATGCGCCGCCGCACGGAGGCCACGGCCGACGACCTCTCGGTGCTGAAGGGATAACCGGTCATGCTCGAACTCGCCTGGTTGATCCCTGCCCTCCCGCTCACCGGCTTCCTCATCATCCTCCTCCTCGGGCGCAGGCTCGGCGAGCCCGGTGCGGGAGTCCTCGCCACAGTCATGACGGCGGCCGCGTTCGTCGTCACCGCGGCGACGTACCTGGAGCTCCTCTCGCGCACCGCCGAGGAGCGCCACCACACGGTCACCCTGTTCTCGTGGATCCCCGTCGGCGGCCTGCAGGTCGACCTTGCGTTCCTGGTCGACCCGTTGAGCGTCACGATGGCGCTCTTCGTCACAGGCATCGGCTCGCTCATCCACCTGTACGCCATCGGGTACATGCACGGCGACCCGAAGTTCCCCAAGTTCTTCCTGTACCTCAACCTGTTCGTTTTCTCCATGCTCATGCTGGTGCTGGGCGAGAACCTGCTCGTGACCTTCCTCGGGTGGGAGGGAGTCGGGGCCTGCTCGTACTTCCTCATCTCCTTCTGGCACGACCGCGACTCTGCGGCGACCGCCGGCAAGAAGGCCTTCGTGACGAACCGCGTCGGCGACTGGGGCATGATGGTCGCGATGTTCATGGCGTTCGCCGCCGTGGGCACGCTGTCGTACGAGGGCATCAACCACGCGGCACACGCGGGGGAGATCGCCGGTGTCACTGCGACCGGCATCGCCCTCATGCTCTTCGTCGGCGCCTGCGGCAAGTCGGCACAGCTGCCCCTCTACATCTGGCTGCCGGACGCCATGGAGGGCCCGACCCCCGTGTCGGCGCTCATCCACGCGGCGACGATGGTGACCTCCGGCGTCTTCCTGATGACGCGCATGGCGCCGGTCCTCGCCGGGGCGTACCCATGGGTCCCCGATGTCATCGCGACCGTCGGAGCACTGACGGCGCTGTTCGCGGCCACGATCGCGGTGGCCCAGACGGACATCAAGAAGGTGCTCGCGTACTCCACCGTCAGCCAGCTCGGCTTCATGTTCCTCGCCGTCGGCTCTGGTGCCTACGTGGCGGCGATCTTCCACATGGTCACTCACGCCTTCTTCAAGGCGCTCCTCTTCCTCGGCTCCGGTTCCGTCATCCACGGCATGCACCACGAGCAGGACATGCGCCGCATGGGTGCCCTGCGCAAGGTCATGCCCATCACGGGATTCACGTTCATCATCGGCTGGCTCGCCATCGCCGGCGTGCCCCCGTTCGCCGGGTTCTGGTCGAAGGACGAGATCCTCCTCTACGCGTTCGCGAACAACCGCGCCCTCTACCTGGTCGGTGTCGCCGCGGCCCTGCTCACCGCCTACTACATGACACGGCAGGTCATCATGGTCTTCTTCGGCGAGGCCCGCTGGCACGACCATGCGGAGGAGCACGGTGCGCACGGTGACAGCCACGCCCCGCACGAGAGCCCGTGGACGATGACGCTCCCGCTGGTGGTCCTCGCGGGCCTCTCGGTCGTGGGCGGGGCCATCCAGCTGCCGTTCACGAAGGGCACTCACTTCCTCGAGCACTGGCTGGAACCGGTGGTGCACGAGGCGGAGGCTGACATCCACAAGACGTGGGCATACGAGAACAAGTGGCTGCTGCTCGGTCTCGCGGTCGTCATCGCGGCCGCCGGCATCGCCGCCTCGGTCGCGGTGTACGCCAAGGGCAAGGCCAGGCCCGTCGAGCCGCGGATCCTCGCGGACGGCTGGAGGTACGACGCCGCCATCTCGAGTCTCGTCGGTGGCCCGGGGCGTGCGGCGTTCCAGGGCATCGCCGACATCGACGCGCGCATCGTGGACGGTGCCGTGAACGGCGTCGGCATCGAGGTCCGCTCGCTCAGCGGCATCCTCCGCCGCGTGCAGAACGGGTTCATCCGCTCCTACGCCGCGATCATCAGCGTCGCGGTCGTCCTGATGCTCGCCTGGTTCCTGCTGAGGGGGGTGCTGTGATGCTCATGTCCGCCGCAGAGGCCGGTCTCCATTCCACGCCGTTCCCGGTGCTGACCGCGCTCATCCTCGTTCCCGTGGTCGGGTCCCTCCTGGTCGCGCTGCTCAGCGAGCGCCGGCCGGAGTGGGTGAAGCTGACCGCGATCGTGTCGTCCGTGGCCACCGCGGGCATGTCCATCTGGCTCCTGTCCGCATTCGCGACCCACGAGGGCGGGTTCCAGTTCGTGTCGCGCCATGACTGGATCGAGGCGTGGGGAATCTCGTGGCACCTCGGCGTGGACGGCATCTCGCTGTTCCTCGTGGTGCTGACCGGGATCCTGTTCCCGCTCGTGATCGTGGGCGTCGACCCCCACCATGACGAGAAGCGCTACCTCGCCTGGCTGCTCCTCCTCGAGGCCGGCGTGATGGGCAGCTTCCTCAGCCTCGACCTCTTCCTGTTCTTCATCTTCTTCGAGATCGTGCTCGTGCCGATGTACTTCCTCATCGGCGGGTGGGGTTATGACAAGCGCGTCTACGCGGCCACCAAGTTCTTCCTGTACACGATGTTCGGTTCTGCCTTCATGCTCGTGGGCATCATCGCGACCGCCGCGCTCGCCCGCCGCGACATCGGGTACCTCACCTTCGACCTCGTGACGATCGCGGAGAGGTCCTCGTTCGCGGCCTCCACCGGGCGCTGGCTCTTCCTCTCGTTCGCCATCGCGTTCGCCGTGAAGGTCCCGCTGTTCCCGCTGCACACGTGGCTGCCCGACGCACACACCCAGGCACCCACCGGTGGCTCCGTCATCCTCGCCGGCGTCCTGCTGAAGCTGGGGACCTACGGCTTCCTCCGGTTCGGGCTGTACCTGTTCCCCGAGGCGGCGGTCTGGGCCAAGCCCCTCTTCCTCACCCTGGCGACGATCGGTGTCATCTGGGGTGCCATCGCCGCGACCATGCAGACCGACCTCAAGCGGCTCGTCGCGTATTCGTCCGTGGCGCACCTCGGCTTCATCGTGCTCGGGACCTTCGCGGTCACATCGCAGTCGCTGACCGGGTCCGTGGCCCAGATGGTGAACCACGGCGTGTCGACGGGTGCGCTCTTCCTCATGGTCGGGATGATCTACGAACGCCGCCACACGCGCGAGATCGCCGAGCTCCGCGGGATCCAGTCGGTCGCGCCCGTGTTCGCCGCGGCCTTCATGGTGGTCATGCTCTCCTCGATCGGCGTCCCCGGCCTGAACGGTTTCGTCGGCGAGTTCCTGGTCCTCATCGGGTCCTTCGAGACCGCCCGGTGGTGGACCGTGGTGGCCGCGACCGGTGTCATCCTTGCTGCCCTGTACCTGCTGTGGGCCTACCAGCGCGTCTTCCACGGCGAGCCCGACGAGGCCAACTCGTCGTTCCCCGAGATCACGCTGCGCGAGGGCGCCCTCATGCTCTGCTTCATCGGGCTCATCGGCTTCACCGGCCTCTACCCGAAGCCGATGCTCGAGCGCATCGAGCCGAGCGTCGACAGGCTCATCGAGCACGTCGAGAAGCACTCCGACCACAGGGCACCGGAACACGCCTCGAAGCACGGCAAGGAGGGTGAGTGATGACGGGCCTCCTCGCGTTCACCGAACCGGACATCGCGTTCACCGACGTACTCCCGCTCCTGATCTGGCTGGGCACCGCGTGCGCGGCACTGCTCCTCGGTTCGCTCGTGCCGCGCTGGCCTCGCGGGACGTGGGCCGCCGTCACCGCGGCGTCCTCCGTGGCGGTCGTGGTCCAGCAGATCATCAAGTGGCAGGACGTCGGCCGGGAGGGCACCGCCACCGCGCTCGCGGGTGCGGTGTCCGTCGACCGGTTCGCCGTGTTCGGCACGATCATCGTGGCGGTCGCACTCGGTCTCGTCGCGCTCGTCACCCACGAGTACCTCGTGAGGGAGGGCAACGACGGCCCGGAGCTCTACGTGCTCTTCGTCACCGCGGCCATGGGCGCACAGATCATGCTGAGCGCGAACGACCTCATCGTGCTCTTCCTCGGCCTCGAGACCCTGAGTCTCTCGCTCTACGTCCTGGTGGCGAGCAACCGCCGCCGCGAGCAGAGCCAGGAGGCAGGCATCAAGTACTTCGTGCTCGGTGGGTTCGCGTCGGCGTTCTTCCTCTACGGGATCGCCCTCATCTACGGTGCGGCGGGTTCCACGAACCTCACCCGGATCATGACCGAGTTCGACACGAGCATCGCCGTCGAGCGCAATGACGCCCTCCTCCTGGTGGGCATCGGCTTGCTGCTCGTCGGGCTCGCCTTCAAGGTCTCGGCGGTGCCGTTCCACGTGTGGACACCGGACGTGTACGAGGGTGCGCCCTCGCCGGTGACCGCGTTCATGGCATCCGCCGGCAAGGTGGCCGCGTTCACCGCACTGCTCCGCGTGCTCGCCACCGCACTGGAGCGCCGGGTGGACGACTGGCGGCCGGTCGTGTGGGTGCTCGCGATCGCCACGGTCTTCGTGGGTTCCGTCCTCGCGGTGGTCCAGACCAACGTGAAGCGGATGCTCGCCTTCTCGTCGGTCACCCACGCAGGTTTCGTGCTCGTCGGCGTGGAGGCCGCCGCCCACCCGGGCAGCAACGGGATGGCGTCGTCCATGACGTACCTGCTCCTCTACACGGTGCTCGTGATCGGCTCCTTCACCGTCGTGTTCGTGGTGGCAGGGAAGGGTGACGGTGCGTCCTCCCTGGACGACTTCCGCGGCCTCGCCCGTCGCCGTCCGCTCCTCGCGCTCGGCTTCACGGTCCTCCTCCTCGCACAGGCAGGCGTCCCGTTCACCAGTGGTTTCGTCGCCAAGTTCGGCGTCATCAAGAGCGCGGTGGAGGCGGAGAGCTACGCGATCGCCGTCGCCGCAATGGTCGCCGCCGTCATCGGCGCCTTCCTGTACCTGCGCATCATGGTGAGCATGTGGCTCGACGACCCGTCGGGCGACACCCCTCTCGACGTCCCGCGCCTCGCAGGGGTCGTCATCGCGTTGACCGTCGCATTCACC
>CAYXRQ010000085.1:0-6092 GCA_964466765.1 uncultured Bifidobacterium sp.
AACGCGCCCTCGGGGTCGCACCGTGTTGTGATCGTGGCTCGCACCACCGACGGGAAGCCCGCCACGCTTGCCGTGGGCATCAACGTGGGCGAGTGGGAGAAGGAGTCCTCGTTGACGGTGTGGCTGATCGTGCTGCCGATCGTGCTCGCGGTCGCGGGGGCGTTGCTGCTGCCCGCCACACGCCGCCGGCGACGAGCGGCCGACTGACTACTGCTTGCCCATCTCCGAGCCGTGGTGGACCTTCGCGTCCGGGCCGACCTCTGCGGACAGCAGTTCCACGTCGATCCACTTGATCGTGCCGGTGAACCGGAACGGTGACGCGTAGGACGGCGACACGGGTGCGCCGTGGTCGCAGCCCACGTCCATCCCGTTGAACGGCATCCAGCCGCGGATCATGCGGGGCACCTCCACCCGGCCGACCTCCCTGCCGTCGAGCGAGAGCACGCCCTCGCCCCCGGTACGGGTGGTCTTCGTGAACTCCCACGCGAGAACGTGGTCGCCCGCGGTGAGGTCGACGGACGCGCGGATCTCGTGGGGCTCCATGGGGAAGTGGTACCGGAAGCAGACCTGTCCGTCCTGGACGAACATGGAGTAGCCGGCCCAGATGTCGCCGTCCTTGATGAGCACGCCTTCGCACCCGCCCGCTGGCACCGAGAAGTGCGCGGAGATGCGGTGGCTGGTGTTCATGAGCTGCGGCGCGTTGTCGGAAGGCACGCGCTCCAGACCGGGCCACAGGCGGAACGACTTCTTCGGCGGCCTCTTGTTGATGGCACCCACGCCGTCGGACATCGGCAGCACCTTGTACTTCGCTGCCTCCTCCCACCAGGTCTCCACGAGCTCGTCGACCTTGCCCGGCATCGACGCGGCGAGGTCGTTCGACTCCGAGAAGTCGTTGTTCAGGTCGTACAGCTCCCACACGTCCTCGCTGAGCGGCGTGCGGAACTTGTGGCGGGTGACGGCCTTCCAGCCGTCCACCACGATGCCGCGGTGACCGATCATCTCGAAGTGCTGCACCTTCTTGCGGGTCGGCTGCGATGCGTCGCGCAGCGCGTAGGCCATGGACGTGCCGTGCATCGGCATCTGCGGGATCCCGTTCACCGATTCCGGCATCTGCGCGCCGACCAGCTCCAGCAGCGTGGGTGCCACGTCGCTCACGTGGTGGAACTGCGTGCGCACGCCCCCCGCGAGGGACTTGTCAAGCCCCGCCGGCCAGTGGATCACGAACGGGTCGCGCACTCCGCCGCCGTGGGTGTTCTGCTTGTAGAACTTGCACGGGGTGTTTCCTGCCATCGCCCAGCCGAGCGGGTAGTTGTTGAACCACTGGGTCTCGCCGATCTCGTCGATGATCGCCCTGGTCTCGCCGATGGACATGTCGACACGCTCGAAGTAGCGGCCCTGGTTCATGGTCCCGTCGAGGCCGCCCTCCTGGCTGGCGCCGTTGTCGCTCATCACGATGAACACCGTGTTCTCGAACTGGCCGATGCGCTCCAGCGTGGACACGAACCGCCCGATGGCCTCGTCCGTGTGCGTGATCATCGCGGCGAACGCGGCCTGGTACCGCACGTGCACGTACTTCTCGTCCTCGCTCAGCTCTTCCCACGCGCGCACGCCCGGGTTGCGCGGGGGCAGCACTGTCGACTCCGGCACGATCCCCATCGCCTTCTGGCGGGCGATGCGCTCCTCGCGCGTCACGTCCCAGCCCTTCTCGAACACGGGGATGTACTCGGCGATGCGCTCCTTCGTGACGTGGTGGGGGGAGTGGCCCGCACCGAACGCCATGTAGAGGAAGAAGGGCTTCTCGGGCGCCAGGCTCTTCTGCGCGGACACCCAGGACGACGCGTGGTCCACAATGTCGTCGGTGAGGTGGTAGCCCTCGTGGTCCGGGCGCTGCACGTGCCTGTTGTCCTCCGTGAGGAACGGGTCCCACTGGTTCATCGCCCCGTCCATGAACCCGTAGTAGCGGTCGAAGCCGCGCTGGGTGGGCCAGTGGTCGTAGGGGCCGGCCGGGCCGATGTGGTGCATGGGGGTCAGGTGCCACTTGCCGACGGCGTAGTTGTTGAAACCGAGCGGGCGCAGCACCTCCGGGAGGGTGGCCGTCTCCTTGGAGACCTTGCCGCGGTAGCCGTCGAAGCCGTAGTCGTAGTTGGCGAGAGAACCCATGCCCACGGCGTGGTGGTTGCGCCCGGTCAGGAGCGATGCGCGGGTGGGGGAGCACAGGCTGGTGGTGTGGAAGTTGGTGAGGCGCAGGCCCCCGGCCGCGAGCCGGTCGATGTTCGGCGTGCGGATCTCGCTGCCGTAGCACCCGAAGTCGGCAAAGCCAGTGTCGTCAAAGACGACCAGGACGATGTTCGGGGTGCCCGCCGGCGCCGTTGCCTCGGGCGGGTACACCGGCGTGTTCTCGCCCATCGTCGCGCCGGGTCGGATCTTCTCTGCCATGGTGTGCCCCCTCGTTTCGCACTGCAACCGAGTGCCTGTGCAACGCCTGCGGCATCAGCCGCGGCGCAGGAGCCGACAGTAGCAACGCCCCCCGAACCGTGACACACCCCGGTGAGAAGATGGAAATGGAGGGACTTTTTCCTGCCCCCGCATCCGGGCCATTCGTGGCCTCACACCCCGTAGGGGTGTGTCATGGTTGTTTGGGTAGAAAAGTCGCAAAGGTGGTTGCAATTCGTTGCGCCACCTGCCACACTCACCGTCCCCCTGGTGGGACTCGGCCGCAGTCGGCGGCCCGGATTGCTTGAAGGAGAGCAGATGCCCGAGAGACGGCGCAGCCAAAAACGATCCGCGATCTGACCCGGCGACTTTCGATTCGCCGGGCTGAGGTCCGGATTGTTCTTGACCACAACACAACTGCCGTACATCTCACACAAGGAGCATCTGCATGTCCCGTCCCATCCACGACCCCTCGGGTGACCCGTCCCAGCACGGGTACTCGTTCGACTCCGTCGCCGACTCGCTCGACGCACTGGAGTACCGCATCCGCCACGCCGAACCGGTCGTGCGCGACTTCAACCGCCAGCTCACCGACCTCATCGGACAGTGCCCGAACACCGCATCGGGCAACTGGGTCACGCTGGACGACCAGCTGAACGTCACCGTGCACGTCGACTTCGCCGACATGCTGCGACTGGCGACCGCGTTCCAGCGCATCGGCCGCGAGCTCGACTTCGCCGCGCTGCGCCGCATGTTGCCGTCCCGCAAGGAGTCGGCCGCCTACGTCTACGGCGACCTCTTTTCCGAGGAGGCATCGCACCCGGCGCACCTGCCGACCGGCGCCCAGGCGACCGGCATCAACCAGCAGAAGGGCGGCAAGTGATGGAACTGTCAGCACCGCACCCCGGTTCCACCGGCTGGACCATGCGTCTCACCACGCTGGAGCTCACCCGCATCTTCGACATGTCGCGCGCCATCAACCCCGGTGACGACTCCGAGGAGCACGTGTCCGTCGCGCTCGTGGGTCCCGCCACGCGCCGCTGGGTCATCGAGGGTGCCTTCACCCTCGGGTGGATCGAGACGGCCGGCGGCCAGACCGACCCCGAGGAGGCCGTGGCCATCCCGCGGTTCGTGCTGCGCTCGGCACTCGCGATGTCGGAGGAGATGGGCGAGGTGTTCCTGTACCAGCAGGCACCCCTCGGCACCTTCGCCCTCTACTCGGGAGACGAGTGGCTGTTCGCGGACGGGTTCGCCTCGGCCCCGGTCGATCCGTCAGTGGAGACGGACTACGAGCCGGGCACCGGCGAGTGGGTGTCTGCCACCCTCCCCGTCATCTCGGCGCGCCGCATGACCACCTCCTACGAGACCAACATCCACATGATCGAGCCGGACGGCCGCCTGCAGCCCTACATGACGCTCGCAATCGGCAAGCCGGCCGGGCGCCTGCGCTGGACGTCGGCTTGGGACCGCTGGGAGATGCCCACGGTCTCGGGCGAGACGTCCGCAGAGACGAAGGGCGAGGGCATGATCGCTCTCTGGCCGGTGGGCATGCTGCGCATGATCGGTCACATCCCGCAGCGCGGTGACGTGACGATCTCGTGGGACGACACCGTGGAGCCGTACGTGTGGGTCACCGGCGACGACTGGGGCATCCGCTGCATGGTGGGGGAGGAGATGTCGCACCGTTATGTCGGCGCCCTGAACAGCGCCCTCACGGATGCACAGTTCGAGCTGGACGACTACGAGGGTCCGCTGCCGAACCCGCTCGTGTTCTCCCGCGGCACCATGACGCTCACGGTGAACACCATCAACCAGGGCGACGGCGACTACTTCAGGTTCGCCACCTGCGTGGCGTCCGACGTGCCGCAGGGCCGCGCGGTGCAGCGCGAGCTGAACGCACTGAACGACAAGTTCCTCGGCGCAAAGGTGCTGCTGGCGGGGGGCAACGTGTTCCTCGCGGTCGACATCCCGGCCACGAACGACGAGTCCCTCATCACGGCGGCGATCGAGACGGTCGATGCGTACCGCAAGCGCTGCGAGGGCTTCGACGCGATCCTGCCGCTGTTCGAGGACGTCGAGGGCGACGCCGCGCCGGACACCCGCCACGACTGAGGCCCGGCAGGACTCACATGACCGTTCCCCCGTGGCGTAGCCTCGCCGCGGGGGAACAACCATGACCACACCGATCTACGTCCTCGGCGGCCACCAGACCGACTTCGCCCGTGCGTGGGCCCGCGAGGGCCTGGACGTGAGCGACATGATGCGCGAGGCGATCGAGGCCGCTCTCCTGGACGCGCAGGTCGACGTGGCCGACATCGACACCGTGCATGTCGGCAACGCCTTCAGCGAGCTGCAGCGCCAGCAGGGCCACCTGGGCGCGATGGCATCCCAGGTGGTGCCGGGACTGTGGGGCAAGCCCGCGATGCGCCACGAGGGCGCGTGCGCGTCGTCGTCGCTGGCCGTCCTCTCGGCGATGGCCGAGATCGAGGCGGGGCGCTACGACGTGGCGCTCGTGGTCGGCGTGGAGGAGCAGAAGGCGATCCCCGGCGACCAGTCGTCGATCAACCAGAACGCCGCGTCGTGGCAGGGTCACGAAGGGATCTCGTGCACGTTCATGTGGCCGGCGGTCTTCGGGATGCTCGGCGAGGAGTACGCCTACCGCTACGGCCTGGACCGCCGCCACCTGAACAGGATCAGCGAGATCAACTACGGAAACGCCAAGGCGAACCCGCTGGCGCAGACGCGCGCGTGGAAGTTCACCGACCTCAGCTTCACCGACGACGACGTGGCGAACCCCGTGATCGAGCCCGGCACGAGGCGCCAGGACTGCGGCCAGATCACCGACGGGGCGGCCGCGCTCGTGCTCTGCTCCGCCCGCTACATGGAGCGCCACGCCGCGCGCACCGGCCGCCGGGCCGCCTCCACCGCGCAGATCCTGGGCTGGGGGCACCGCAACGCGGGCATCAAGTTCACCGACAAGCTGGAGCGCAGCAAGAACGACCGGTTCGTGTTCCCGCACGTGCACGACGCGATCACCGATGCGTTCCGGCGTGCATCCGTGGCCGACGTGATGCAGCTGGACGGCATCGAGACGCACGACTGCTTCACGACCACCGAGTACATGGCGATCGACCACTTCGGCATCACAGCACCCGGCGAGTCGTGGAAGGCAATCGAGGAGGGCGTCATCGAGCGCGGCGGGTCACTGCCCGTCAACCCCAGCGGCGGCCTGATCGGGGGCGGTCACCCGGTGGGTGCCACCGGTGCGCGCATGCTGTTCGACGCGGTGAAGCAGGTCGAGGGGCGCGCTGGTGACATCCAGGTCGACGGTGCGCGGACCTTCGCCACGCTGAACATCGGCGGGTCGCTGTCCACCGTGGCCAGCTTCGTGGTGGGCGTGCGCGACTAGCGCCGGCCCGTCAGCCCGCGGCGCCGCGACGCGCCGCGACCGCGCGCCAGCCGAGCATGGTCGCCGCGAGGAAGAGCGTGGCCACGATCACGAATGGCAGTGCCGTGCCGCGTTCGAACACGAAGTTGCGCAGCACCATCCCCATGAGCACCGTGTAGCCGACGACCAGCCACGGGTGCGGCACCGGCCTGGCGCCGCCCTTCTGCATCAGTGGCGCGACGTGAGCGAGACCGGTGGCGATCCAGAACGG
>CAYXRQ010000086.1:0-6041 GCA_964466765.1 uncultured Bifidobacterium sp.
GGCGTCGCATGGGACCTCCGGGCGCGGTCGTCGCGCAGGGGCGACGACGTGGGTGCGAACGCGACGCGCGCTGCGGCGGCGCGTCGGGGTGGGCGACGGCCTGCTTACGCGTGGGGAGGTGGGAGGGTTGCGGGCTGTGTTGCGAAGGCGTGAGCTTGCGATAGGGGCAACGCCCTCTATGTAGGGCGCATGCAATACGAAATTCATGGAAGTCGCCGCTGGGCTCGTGATATCCCTCGCTGTCTCCCGCATTGATAAGTCGCTCCGCGCCATGCTATTGCGCATGGGAGCCGGTGTCGCATTCCATTCCTGTGGATGATCAACGTCTTGGAGTCGAGTCGCGAAGCGCGCCCCACCCTTTCCCCCAGCGAGCCCATGCCTCTCACTCTTCCAGTCCTGAGCGCCGCCGATCCCCTGCAAGGGGGCGAGGGCAGCGTCGACCCCTTCACCATGCAGGCCGCATACGAACGCTTGGCGGAGCGGATCTTCCCGTCCATCACGGTTCGGATGAAGCGCATCCGCATGGTCACGGCCTCGTGTGTCACGGCGTGGGTGTGCGGTTCGGACGAGTTGTTCGGACAACTAGCGAAGGACGGGATCACGCCTTCTTGGCTGGTGTTCGAGTGGTACCTCCTCGAGGCGCACGTCCGGTCGCGCGAGGAATTCGCCGAGGACGACACCTACGGTTTGGCGGGTTGGTCGAAGATCCGGCGCGCGATCACCGACGGCCACTCCATCAACGCGTCCACGTACCTCAAGACGCCGAAAGTCTTCGGCATCAACGGCATCTACCGCCGATTGGCCACGGCTCAGCGGTTCCTGACCGATGACATGCGCCTCGACGAACAGGGCTACGAGCTTCTGCGCATCTGGGAGGAGGAGCAGGGTTATAAAGGATTCCTCTCCGGCCGACGCAACGAGGGCCCGGGTGCCGCCATGCTTGCCGACCTGCGTGATGCGGTGAAGGACGGCATGAGCGCGGCCCGCACGAGTCGCAGCGCGCCCTGGGCCTATTGGAAGAAGATCCCCGAGGTCCTGCGTGCGGATCGCATCGGCCGACGCGAGTCCGCGTTCCTGTACGACAGTCTCGTCCGCCCGGCTCAACTCAAGGGAGGGCAGGAGAGGTCATCCTACGAGTTGCGCTGCGAGATGATCGAGCACATGCGTAGCCGCGGCGTCGAGTTCGACCGTGCTTCCGAGCGCGAGTTCTTCCGTGGGCTCATCCGCAAGGGCGCCAGTCCGGAACTTCGTGTCCGACTGCAGGCGATCGATGCGTTCGAGTCGCTCTGCGCGCCGGTGTGGGATGCGTTCAATCTCGCCTTGTCGTTGGCATCCGCCGGGAAACCGCTCGCGCCGAGCGCGTTCGCCGCTGACGAACTGGCCGCCAAGCTGCCCAACCGGTTGCGTCAGGCGAGTGAGGTGGCCCTCGGCACCCCGGCGCTCATCGAGCACGACCCCGAGGTCGCGCGCACGGTGCAGCGGCTGGCCCGTGCCTACGAGGGTGTGCGGGACGCGAAGGACGTCCTCGAGGCGACGCTCGCCCTGCATGAGGATGCTCAGCGGAACAAGCCGCCCGATGGCAAGCGCCCCTGGACCGAGCGGCTGGGTGGGGGTGTGCTTGCGCGTCCCCAGTACCGGCGGAGCGAGCCGCCCGAAGGCAAGGGCGCCTACGTCCACGAGTATCGGATGCCATCGGTCTCGCGATTCCTCATGGATCTGCGCCGGGGGATCACCACGTGAGCCCGCGACGCAAGGTCGAGGACAACGGGACGCGGCTGCTCTCCCTGTGGGAGCGGCCGGACGACGCCGGGGAGCCTATCGGATGCGTGGCGACCACGTTCACGTTCGACAGTGCCTTCTTCGAGGAACACTGCCTCGGACGGTTCGCGGACATGGACAGCGACCCGGTCGAGGATCAGCGCGCCTACCTGATCGAACGCGAGGAGAAGTTCTCCCAGATGTTCGCGTGCGTGCTCGTGGACCGTGCCCACGTGGCGGCCTCTCGAAGCCTGCGTTGGCATCTCTGCCCGGTCGCGGTCCCCGGCGGTGGCATCCTGCACGCCAAGGTCTCGCTGTTGGTGTGGCGCCATCGGATCCGCGTCATCGTGAGTTCGGCGAACCTGACCCCGTCGGGCTACCGCATGAACTTCGAGCAGGCGGGCGTGCTCGACTTCGCGCCGGAGGGCGACATCCCGCTGGCCATGCTCACCGATGTCCTCGACTTCCTCGGGCGAGTGCGAGGTCTTGCCGCACCCGACGCTGTGGAGCAGGGCCCACACCGGAGTCTCGGCCGGTTCCTCGCGCAGGTGCGTTCACAAGTGAAGTCCTGGCGCGATCGTCCGTGGGGCAGGGGGGACGTGCGCGCGGAGTGGCTGTTCGTCGAGCCCGGTGCTGCTTCCGTGTTCCAGCAGGTCCAAGAGCGTATGTGGTCGGGCCCCGGTCCGGATCAGGTGCATGTTCTGAGTCCGTTCTTCGATCGCGGGGCGGCCCTGCCGCGCACGGTAGAAGCCTTGCACGGGTTCATGGGGACGTATCGCGAGCGAGAGGTGCTGTTCCAGGTCGCGGGCAGGGAACTGCCGGGCGGTGAGTACGAGCTTGACGCGCCCGACGGTCTGCGCGAGTCCGGCAAGAAAGGTCTCGCGCACACGTTCGCCCTCGTTTCTGCGCAGGATGCGAGTGGCGAGACTCGGCCGCTTCACGCCAAGAGCCTGTGGCTGCAGCGCGAGGATCGCGCCGTGCACACGGTGGGCAGCAGCAACTTCACGTCGCCGGGACTGGGGTTGGGCACGGGGCCGATCAACGTCGAGGCGAATCTGGCCTACGTGCTGACGTCCGCAACGCGCCGTTCGGCATTGGCCCAGCGCGATGCCGCGACCCCTAAACTCGAGTTGCTGGACCTCGATGAGGCCGAGGTGCGGTTCCTGCAGGATTCTATGGACCACACGCCGGAACCCAACGTGTACTCGCCACTCCCCGCGAGTTTCGGTTCCGCGTTGTTCGAGCCCCATGCGTCGGGCGGCCACCTCCTGCTGACCATCCGTGCGGATGCTGCCAAGGACTTCCAGATCGAATCCGTGCGCGGAGAGAGCGTCCTGTCCCATTCGGACTGGGCGCGCCAAGGGGCGCCCTCCATGGTGCGTGTCGAGTGGAAGGACCCGCGCCCCCCGGCCGGACTCATCGTGAGGTGGAAGGGCTCCACGGGCGTCGAGCTCAAGGCCGTATGGGTGGTGAACGTGACGGATGCCTCCGAGCTCGCACCGCCCTCGGAGCTGCAGTCGCTCACGCTCGACGAGTTGCTCGAGGTCCTCACGTCCGCACAGCCGCTGCACGTCTCGATGGCCAGTGTGCTCGCTCGTCGCGAGGCCGAGGAGGAGCGCCCCGAGGTGCCCATCCTCGACCCGCATAAGAAGGTGGACGTGCGGAACTTCCTGCTGCAGCGCGTGCGGTTGGTGTCGAAGGCGCTCGAGGGGATGCGCGAGCGACTCGAGCGTCCGGCGCCCACGCGCGAGGCTCTCAGGTGGCGCCTCGCGGGACCGATCGGTCCCGTGGAGCTGGCGCGCAAGCTCGCGGCGAAAGAGGGCGAGGGCGCAGCGTTCATGATCGCCGAGGTCGCGCTCACGCTCAGGCAGGCGGATCTGCGCGCGCTCGAGGGCTACTTGGGCCGCCAGGTGGTTCTGCAGGAGCGCGGTGAAGCCATCTCCCAGCTTCAGCGCATGGCTCAGGCGCATCCGGCGCCCGCGAATCTCAAGGAATACGTGGCGGCTTGCTTCGTGGAGGCGCAGCGATGACCTGGCCTGTCCAGTACGGCGGCAAAGTGGACCTCCATGTGAAGGGTCGTATCAGCTGCGAGGATGCCGATCGTCAGGAGGCCACCGCGCGAGAGATCCTCCGTAGGCTCGAGTCGCAACCCGGACTGGTGCTCGCCGACGAGGTCGGCATGGGTAAGACCTTCGTGGCGCTTGCGGTCGCCACCATGGTCGCGCGGGCGGATCGTGCCAGTCGCCCCGTGGTCGTGATGGTGCCGCCGGGTGTGCACCAGAAATGGGCGGACGACTTCAAGGTGTTCGAGGATCGTTGTCTGGCGCCCGAACTGAAGCGCCACCTGCGTGAGGGCGTGGCCAGCAACGCCATCGAGTTCTTCCGTTTCCTCGACGACGAGAACGAGAAGCGCCCCCACATCATCTTCCTGAAGCACGGGGCCCTGCACTACGACCTTCAGGATCCATTGGTGAAGCTCGCCATCCTCAAGCGCGCGTTCAGCAGCCCTTCTCTCGCCGCGCAGCGCGAGGTGTTCCCCCGTTATGCGGGTGAACTGGTCCGCGCGAAGAGCTGGATGTACGAGGAGCAATTCCGTGAGCTCATGAAGGCGCCCACGCGCGACTGGCGGAAGATCATGACGGGCTGGGGGATGGACCCCGGAGACGACCCCGTGCCTGCCGTGATCCACGACGTCCTGCGTAGCGAGAAGGTGAACCTCGGCCCGTTGCGTGATGCTCTGGCATCCATGCCGCTCCGCGGCTCGGATTCCATCAAGGAACGTCTCGCCAACACGCGGCGTGCCATCGTCGCCGCGATGCGTGAAGTTTGGGATCAGGCGCTAATGGCCTCGGACTTCAAGTCGCCCCTGTTGATCCTCGACGAGGCCCATCACGTCCGGAACTCGCGTACGCGCTTGGCGTCGCTGTTCGTGGGTCCCGAAGGCGAAGAGGCGGTCCGCTCGCTCGAAGGTGCGCTGGCGAATCGCTTCGAGCGCATGCTCTTCCTCACGGCGACGCCCTTCCAAATGGGGCACACCGAACTGCTCAGTGTGCTGGACCGTTTCCGTGGCATCGGCTGGACCTGGACGCGCATCGGCACGACTCAGGCCCAGTTCAAGTCCCAGCTCGAGGAGCTGCGCGGCCAGCTCGATCGCATGCAGCTGGCCTCCGTGGATCTTGATGAGAAATGGGCACTCCTGCGCGCCTCGGACGTCGGCGGCGACGTGATGGATGAGGCCGCGCTCGACTTGTGGTGGCAACGCGTGAGGGGCCGACCGCAGGACGAGGCCGAGCGCGTGCAGGTGGTGCTGCGTTCCTACGATGTCGCATCGCAGGCCATGGCCGAAGCCAACAAGGGTCTCAAGCCGTGGGTCATCCGCCATCTGCGCTCGCGCAAGCTGCCGAGCACGAACGAGAACCGCCGTCGCGAACTGAACGGGGCCGCCATCGCCACGCACGACCCCGCTGAACGGTTCGGTCTTCCGATCCGTGACGAGAGCATCCTGCCCTTCCTGCTCTCCGCGCGATGCCAGACCATCGTGACGAGTGCCGGCGAGAGGTCCCGTGCGGTCGGCGGGCGCATCACGTTCGCCGAGGGGCTCGCGTCCAGTTACGAGGCGTTCCGCGATACGCGTCGCGACAAGTCGGGGGCGGTGACCGACGAGGATGACGAGGACGTGGCGGAGGGCGTTGCCGCGCATGGCGCCGCCAAGCAGCGCATGGATTGGTACTTCAAGCATCTGGACCGTGCGCTCCAGGAGGTCGGTCCCGACGCGAGCGGCCTTTCGGATCACCCTAAGGTCAAGCCCACCGTCGCGCGCGCACTCGATCTCTGGTGGGCTGGCGAGAAGGTGTTGATCTTCTGCCACTTCCGCGAGACCGGTCGAGCGCTCGAGAGGCATCTGTCCACCGAGCTCATGCAGCGTATCCGGAGTAAGGCGGCATCGGCCTTGGGCTGCATCCAAGCGGAGGTGGACGCTCGCCTCCACCTCCTGGGAGACCGGTTCAATCCCGGGCGCCCATGGCATCGCGCCCTGCAGCAGCAGGTCGAGTCCATGACGTCCTCGGCCACTCAATTGTCGCCGAGCGAGCGCGACAGGGTGTTCGAAGTGTTGCTGCGGTTCGTGCGGACCCCGTCGTTCCTGGTACGGCACTTCGACCTCGCGCGCGACCACGACAGCGCCATGCTGGCGGCCGCGTTCGAGCGCGAAGAGGAGTCCGGCCTGCCCCTGCGGCAGAAGATCGAGGCTTTCATCCGCTTCATGGACGACCGCACCGAGGATG
>CAYXRQ010000087.1:0-6035 GCA_964466765.1 uncultured Bifidobacterium sp.
CCCGCATAGCCAGCTTGGAAGGCTGGAACTCTAGCCATTGAGCTACACCCGCGTGTGTGGAGAAGAAGCCTACCGAGAACGGCGTGCGCGGAGCACGAGCCAGCCGAGGCCGACCACGGCAGCCGCGACCACCGCGTACTGCAGGTAGTCGCCCCACTTGCCGGCCTTCTCCCACTGGTCGCCGAGGCCCCACCCGACGGCGACCCACACCGAGTTCCACACGAGCGAACCTGCGGCGGTGAGGAGGGTGAACCGTGCGAGCGGCATCTTGTCTGAACCGGCAGGGATGGAGACGACGGAGCGCACGACCGGGACGAGTCGGCCGAACAGGACGACCTTCGAGCCGTGCCTCTCGAACCACACGAAGCCCTTGTGCACGTCCGTCTTCTTGAGTCCGATGATGCGGCCGATGCCCGCGAGGAAGCGCTCCAGGCGCTCGTCCTGCACGAGCCGTCCGATGCCGTAGAGGAAGTACGCGCCGACGACGGAGCCGACCGTCGCCGCGACGACACCACCGGCGAATCCGAATCGCCCCTCGCTCACGTTGAAGCCCGCGAGCAGGAGAATGAGCTCGGAGGGGATGGGGGGGAAGATGTTCTCGAGGGCCACCAGGAAGGCGACGCCGACGAGACCGATGGCGTCGATGACGTCCGTAGCCCACTGGATCACGCAGGAAGACTAGTTCCCGGTGGCTGCCGGAGTCAGTGACCAGTCACAGCCACTTCCGCCGGCGGAAGAACCAGATCTGGAAGAGCGTGACCGCCCCGATTGCCGCCCATGAGAACCCGTAGCCGTAGTGCCATTCGGTCTCGGGCATGTCGTCGAAGTTCTGCCCGTAGAGGCCGACGATGAATGTGGGAAGGAGCATGATCGATGCGATCGCACCGGTGAACCTGTTCGAGGCGACGTTCTCGTCGTCGTTCAGCTGCTTCATGAACTCCTTCGTGGTGGAGATCGATGTGTCCACGGACTGGAGGAGCGCAATCAGGTTCTGCGCGTCGATGTGGATGTCCGCGAGGTAGATCTCCAGCTCCTTGGAGAAGAGTTCCCGCCGCCCGGCTGTCGAGTCCTGCTTGATGTCCACACGGTCGTCGTCGTTCACCAGGCTCCCGAGCACCTTGCTCGTCTCGGTCACCACCCCGAGCATTGCCGGCATCTCGTGGCGCACCGCGGAGAGGACGGGGCCATGCTCCCGGTAGGACTCCATGATGAGCCGGCGCGACTTGCTGGTCAGCTTCTCTGTCTCGCCGGGCTCGATTGACTGGGTGAGATCGATGCCCGATCCGAGCCCGGAGGTGCGCTGGTGGACCATGTGCTCGAGGTTCACGGCGTCATCCCGGAGTTTCGAGGTCACCACGTCGAGCAGTTCCAGCAGGAACCTTCCGCCCGGTGCAGTGTCGCCGCTGTACTGCCTCTGCGTCCCGAGCGCGGGGATGATCGATCCCCAGTCCTGTGTGCTCGTGCTGTGGGTGGCCACCGAAATGGCGACGTTCTCGAACGAGATCGCGAACACGATCCGGTCGAAGTCGGCGGAGGTGTTGTCGGTCTCGGAGGGGGCAAACAGCATCCCGAAGAGGTACTCGCCGTGGTTCTCGATCCGGGGAAAGGGCGTGAGCTCGTGCTCTCGGCTGTCGAGAAGGTGGTCCCTCGCGACTGGGTGCAGGGGCATGCCGATCGCGGCCTCGAACGCTGCCAGTTCGGCAGGGTCGTCCTCGGTGATGTTCAGGAACGAGATTCGCGCAGCATGGGCCATGGCGGAATCGTAGGTTCCGTGGAAACCCCGTCGGGAGATGTTGGTTATGCTCGCCGCACCCCTCCCGGAAGGAACCACAACCATGGGCAAGCCCGCAGTGAACATCGGCAAGGTCGGCATCTGGTACGGCGGCATCGACGCCCTGCCGACCCCGAAGGCCCAGGAGGCCGCACAGTTGGTGGAGAGCCTGGGGTACGGTGCGCTGTGGGTGGCCGAGGCAGTCGGGCGGGACCCGTTCGTGTCGTCGGCCGTGCTGCTGTCTGCCACGAAGACCCTTCCGCTCGCCACCGGCATCGCGAACATCTACGCCCGCGACCCCATGACCATGGCGGCAGGGCAGAAGACGCTTGCCGAGGCGTTCCCCGGTCGGTTCCTGCTCGGACTGGGCGTGAGCCACGGCCACCTGGTGGCCGGCATCCGCAAGCACGACTACTCGAAGCCGTACAGCTACATGGTCGACTACCTGGAGAAGATGTCAAAGGCCCTGTTCATGGCCACGGCGCCGGCCGAGGACCCCGGCATCCTGCTCGCCGCGCTCGGGCCGAAGATGCTCGAGCTCTCCGCCACAAAGGCGAACGGTGCCCACCCGTACTTCACCACGCCGGAGCACACGAAGATCTCGCGCGACGTGATGGGCGCCGACGCCCTGCTCGCCCCGGAGCAGATGGTGGTGCTGGAGACCGACCCCACGGAGGCCCGCCGCATCGCGCGTGCCGGCATGAAGATCTACCTCGGCCTGCCGAACTACGCGAACAACCTGAAGCGGCTCGGCTTCACTGACGACGACATCGCCGACGGCGGCAGCGACCGTCTGGTGGATGCGATCGTGGCATGGGGCAGCGAAGAGAAGATCGCCTCGCGCGTTGCCGAGCACCACGCCGCCGGCGCGGACCACGTGTGCGTCCAGGTCCTCATGGCGGACCCCCGCACGGCACCGACAGCCGAGTTCACCCGGCTCGCGCCGGCCCTTCTCGGCTGAGCACGTCCCCGGCGGTCCGTGGTTAGGGTTCCGGTGTGACGGGGGAGCAGCAGGTGATTTCACGGCGGCTGCGGACGGCCGGGACCTTCTCGGTCGGTGCGGGTGTCATCCACGGCGCCGCCGTCGGACTCCATGCCGATCACCCCGCTCTCGTGCGGGTGTTCCTCGTGCTCACGCTCCTGCAGGTTGGCTGGGGGGTCCTCGCCCTGGAACGCGACGACCGTCGACTGGCTGTACTCGGCACGCTCATAAACGGCGCCGCCGTGGTGGGATGGATCGTCACGCGCACGAACGGCATCTCGTTCATCGCCGGACTCGAGACTGCCGAGTCCCCGCAGACCGCGGACACGCTCTGTGCGGTTCTCGGCGCGATCGCGGCGTTCTCCGCATGGGCGGGGACGGTCCCCACCGAGGCGAGGGTGCGGCGCACAGTCCTTCCGGTCGCTGCTGCCGTCATGCTCACCACAGCCGGTCTCGCCACCATCCGCGTGCACGACCATGCACACGGCCCGGAGCAGGCAGCGGAGTCGGCGTTCTTCGTGGACCAGAACGGGGCGATCGTCTCGAAGGTGACCACCACGGTGGCGCCGGCTGCGGACGCACCCTCCGGTTCCACCTCCACGGTGGCCGGGAGCGTTACGAAGCCGGTGAGCGCCGTGGTCCCGTCCACAACCGTTGCGCCGAAGTTGAGGGTGCCCGCGGTGACGTCAACGGTTGCGGCCCCGCAGACGACGGTCCACTCGCACACGACCACTCCTGCCGCGCAGCTCGCCGCTGCATCGGGGTGGCCGCGCGCGTTCGATCCTGCCCAGGGAATCAACATCAGCGGGATAGGCGGCGTCACGGCGGACCAGGAGTCGCGTGCACGAACCCTGATAACGAACACCATGCGGGACCTGCAGACGTACGCGGACTACCGAACGGCCGTGTCTGCCGGGTACAGCTCCATCGGGGACGGCGCGAGCGGCTACGAGCACTACGTGAAGACATCGTTGGTCAATGACGGCAAGTTCCTCGACTCCACCGCGCCGGAGTCAATCGTCTACCGGGTCACGAACGGTGTGAAGACGGTGGTGTCAGCCATGTACATCGCACCGACATTCACCCCCATCACCGATTCGATCCTCACCGACTACGCCGGACCACTGATGCAGTGGCACGTCCACAACAACCTCTGCTTCGGCCAGAACGCGCAGGGGAGCACGGTTATCGTGGCAATCGCCGTGAACGGGGTGTGCGCAAAGGGTGTGCTGCAGACGAACGGCAGCCCGATGGTCCATGTGTGGGTGGTTGCACATCCGTGCGGGCCCTTCGCGGCAGTCGAGGGGGTCGCGGCCGGAGTGGCCGCGGTGCCCGATGCAGAGAGGCTCGACCTCTGCAACGCTGCCCACTGACCGCGCTGTGCCCTACATCTGGAGGCTCTTGATCTCCAGGAACTCCTCGAAGCCGTACTCACCGAGCTCGCGGCCGATGCCGGACTGCTTGTAGCCGCCGAACGGGGCGTTCGCGTTGAAGGCGCCCCCGTTCACCTCCACCTGCCCGGTCCGCATGCGCCGCGCGATGCGCAGGGCCCGCTCCTTGTCGGCAGCGAACACCGCGCCGGCCAGGCCGTAGACCGTTCCGTTCGCGATGCGGACCGCGTCGTCGTCGTCCTCGTAGGGGATGATCGAGAGGACGGGCCCGAAGATCTCCTCCTGCTCGATGGTCATCCCGGGCTGCACGTTCGAGAACACGGTGGGGCGCACGTAGTAGCCCTTCTCGAGGCCCTCCGGCGCGCCGAGACCGCCGGCGACCAGCACGGCACCCTCGTCGATGCCCTTCTGGATGTAGCCCTGCACGCGCTCGCGCTGGGCGGCGCTCGCGAGCGGCCCCAGGTTTGTGCCCTCGGCGAACGGGTCGCCGACCTTCATGTTGTTCGCCACCAGCGCAGCCGCGGTCTCGGCCTCGGCCAGCCGGGCTTTGGGGACGAGCATGCGGGTGAGTGCGGAGCAGGTCTGGCCGCTGTTCAGCATGGACTTGCCGACTCCGGCCATGACGGCCTTGCCGAATGCCTCGGCGTCCAGGTCGTCGCAGATGATGTTCGCGCTCTTGCCGCCCAGCTCGAGCGCGATCTTCTTCACGGTCTCGGCGCCCACCTGCATCACGCGCTTGCCGGCGCGGGTGGAGCCGGTGAACGACACCATGTCGATGTCGGGACTGGCGGCGATCGCCTCGCCGACCACGGGGCCGGTGCCCGTGACCAGGTTGAACACACCGGCGGGCAGGCCGACCTCGTGGATGATCTCGGCGAGCATGAACGCATCGACGGGTGCCACCTCGCTGGGCTTGAGCACAACGGTGCAGCCGGCGGCCATCGCATAGGCCACCTTCGCCGCGATCTGGTGCAGCGGGTAGTTCCACGGTGTGATGCAGCCCACGACGCCGATCGGCTCGCGCACCACCACGGAGGAGCCGATCTCCTTGGAGTACTGGAACGACTCCGCCACGGCGGCCGCGGTCTTGAAGGAGTTGAGGGGCAGGCCCACCTGGATCACGTTGGACAACGGCTTCGACATGCCGGTCTCGCGCGCGATCGTCCCCGCGATCTCGTCCATGCGGCCACCGAGTGCGTCGCCGATGCGGCTCATGTACTTGGCCCGCTCGGCGGCGGGCAGTGCGCTCCAGGACTCGAAGGCAGTCCTCGCCGCGGCGGCGGCCTTCGCCACGTCGCCTGCTGTGCCCTCGGGGATGGTCGCCATGACCTCCTCGTTGGTGGAGTCGTGGACGGCGATGGTGCCCTGGCCCTCGCTGGGCACCCACTGGCCGTTGATGTAGATCTTGTCGTAGTTGGTCATGGCGGTTCCTCCGGGGGAGTCGGCTTTTCCCGAACGTTAGGCGACCGACTGGTTCGTGCGGCAGGCGAGCGACACATGTCCCACCCGTTCCGTGTGACACTCCGCGTGGGTGCCCTGTCGGGGCCGGGAAGGACCGAGATGATGACGATGCCGAGGCTCCTGGCAGTTGCTGTGCTGCTCGTGACTCCGTTGGTGGCGTCCGGTTGCGGGGCCGACCCCGCCGATCCGGGGGCGTCTCCTGGGGTGAGTGCGGGACCGCCGGCGGACAAGATCGCGGTGGCCGTGCGTGAGTGGGCGGTGGTTGCGACGTCCGGGAGAGCGGCTGCGGGTGAGGTCACGTTCGCGGTGACGAACTTCGGCACCGTCCGGCATGAATTCCTCGTGGTCAGGACCGACTACGGCCCGGGCGCAATCCCCACCGGAAAGGACGACCGCATCGATGAGCGTGCCGACGGTGTGGAGGTGGTCG
>CAYXRQ010000088.1:0-5994 GCA_964466765.1 uncultured Bifidobacterium sp.
GTCGTAGAGCTCACCGTGTTGCTCGACCGGCTGGTCGCGGCGGCCGTTCTGGCGGATGATCTCCACGTACTCGCGGGTGCGGGCGAGCGGCTTGGGGTACGGCTGGCCGTACCAGCCCTCCACCACCTGCGGGCCGGACGCACCGAGGCCGAGGATGAACCGCCCGCCGGAGAGGTGGTCCATCGTCATCGCGGCCATCGCGGTGGCCGCCGGGGTGCGCGCGCTCATCTGGATGATGGAGGTGCCGAGACGGATCCTCTCGGTGTGGGAACCCCACCATGCGAGCGGCGACAGCGCGTCGCTGCCGTACGCCTCGGCCGTCCATGCACTGTCGAACCCGAGACGGTCCGCTTCCTTGATCGCCTCGAGGGCACCGGATGGCGGCCCACTCCCCCAGTATCCGGCGATGTACCCGAGCGAGACGTTCTTTGATGTCATGCGCCAACAGTAGGTCACCCGGAGGGGAGGCTCGTCTAGCCTCCGTGTGATGCCAGGGAAACCTTTCGGTGTGATCGAGGGGTTCTACGGCGACCCGTGGACCACCCAGGAACGCCTGGAGTGCATCGACGCGCTGGCGGCGAACGGAGCGGACACCTACGTGTGGGCACCGAAGAGCGAGCCGCGACACCGCGACAGGTGGGAGGAGCCGTTCACCCCGGCCGAGATCGAGGGTTTCGCACAGTTGATCTCCCGGTCGCCCGCGGTGAAAGTGTCCGTGGCACTCACCCCCGGCGCGGACGCCACGGTGGAGGCAGTGGCCGCGAAGATGCGCCCGGTGACGGACGCAGGGTGCCGCACCGTGACACTCTGTTTCGACGACCTGCCCGTGCTGCGCGCCGGCCTGCGCCACCGGGACCTCGCGAACGGCATCCGTGACGTGCTCGGCACGGACGTGTGGCTCGTGCCCACGCACTACACGGGCACGGAGACCTCGCCGTATCTCGCCGAGCTCACCGATGGCCTCCACCCGGACGTGGCGGTGATGTGGACGGGCCGCACCGTCGTCACGGACGGCATCACGGCGGCGGAGACTGCCGCTCGAGCGGCCGTCACCGGCGGGCGCGCACCGCTGCTGTGGGACAACGTGCCGGTGAACGACGCGATGATGTCCGCCTTGCTCCACCTCGGCCCGTACTCCGGCAGGGAGCGCGGCGTCATCGATGCGTGCGGGGGCATCCTGCTGAACCCGATGGTGTCCATGCGTGCGTCGCTGCCGATGATCGAGTCGGCGTGCGCGTGGTGGAACGGTCGCGACCACGTGGCCGCATGGGAGTCCGCGCTCGACCGGCTGTCGCTGCGCACGCTCGCCGCAGCGACTGCGTACCCCGGCGACCCGCACTGGCCGGGCGACCGCCCGGGGCGCGCGTGGTTCCAGGAGGTCGCCGCACTTGCCACGACCGGCGACCCGGACATCGACCCGTGGGTCGAGGCGGCGCGCGCGGGGGCATCGATCTGCCTGGCGGCCCTCGACGTGCTCGATGCCGTCGCAGCAGGGAACGAGCCGTCCTCGGTCACGCGCACGGCACTGCCGGTGCTCGGTCTGGACGCGTGGCTGCGCCGGCCCGCGCGCACGCTCGGCAGCGGGCCGCGCACGAGGCCCCTCTTCGGCCAGGACGGGGCGGGCCGCTTCGTGGTGAAGTCGGGGACAGTGGTGATGCACGAGTCGCTCCCCGAGTCGCACGTGCGGGCCGCGATGGAGGCGCTCGCCGTGCGCGACTCGCAGTGAGCATTCCGCTCGCCGCCGTACTGTGGGACATGGACGGCACGATCGTGGACACCGAGCCGTACTGGATCGCCGCCGAGCACGAGGTGGTCGAGATGCACGGCGGCACGTGGTCGCTCGAGCACGGCAAGGCTGTGGTGGGGAAGGACCTGCTGGACACGGGTGCGTACGTCCGTGACAACGGGCCCGTGCCGCTCACCCCGCACGAGATTGTGGAGCTGTTGCTCGACCGTGTGGTCGCCTCCGTGCGCAGGGAGATCCCGTGGAGGCCGGGCGCCCGTGACCTGCTCGCCTCGTGCCGCGGCGCGGGTGTCGCCACCGCTCTCGTGACGATGTCGTGGAGGAGGTTCGCGACCGAGGTGGTCGATGCGCTCCCCGCCGGCTCGTTCGACGAGGTGGTCGTGGGCGACGACGTCGCGCACGGGAAGCCGCACCCCGAGCCGTACCTGCTCGCCGCACGCAGGCTGGGAGTCGACCCCGCCCACTGCGTCGCGATCGAGGACTCACCCACGGGCGCCGCGTCCGCGCACGCCGCGGGCTGCACCGTGCTCGTGGTGCCGCACATGGTCCCCGTCCCGCCCCCGGGGACTGATGCTCACCGTTTCGTGGTGCGCGGGTCGCTCGCCGGGATGGCACATGCGGACCTCGAGGCGGTCCTGCACCGCCCCGTGCAGTAGCAATGGGGTCATGAACAGCGAGACAGCACGCAAGACATGGCGGACGGCGGAGCCGATCCACGGCTTCATCTACTTCCTCCCCGAGGCCGCCGCGGCGTACGAGGCACTCGGCCCTGTCGGTCCGCGCACGGGGTACTTCGCCTCGCGTTCGGCACCGATGGGCGCCGTGCCCGCCGAGGTCGTCGTCTCCACGTTCTACAACTTCAACCCCGCACTCGTGCATGACGCGATGAAGGGCGCGTGGGACATCGCCACGCCCGCGAAGTGGACTGCGACCCGTCTGGCCGCCGTCGACGCCGGTTTGGTCCGCGGCTGGGGCGGCGCTGTCGACACACCGGAGATCCGCGAGCTCGCCGGGCTGCTGCGGACAGCGGCGGAGGTCGCGTGCGCGTCACCGGAGGGACGACCGCTTTTCGCGGGCCACGCCTCGCTCGAGTGGCCCGATGCGCCTCACCTCGTGGTGTGGCACGCACAGTCGTTGCTGCGCGAGTTCCGCGGGGACGGTCACATCGCTGCCCTCGTCACCGAGGGACTCACAGGCCTGGAGGCGCTCGTGACCCACGCAGGCGCCGGCGACGTCACCGCCAAGGTCCTCGCCTCCTCGCGTGCGTGGCCGGAGAGCGAGTGGGACGCCGCCGTTGATTCCCTGCGCTCACGCGGGATCTGCGACGCGGAAGGCAACCTCACTGCGGAGGGACGGGCCCAACGGGACCGCATCGAGCAGCGCACGGACGAACTCGCCGCCGCGCCGTACGTCGCACTGGGCGAGGAGAGGTGCGAGAGGGTGCGCGAACTCGCCCGGCCCCTGTCCCGCATGATCGTCGACTCGGGGATGATCGGCTTCCGTTGATACGGTGCCCCCATGCTGTCCAGGGGGGATGCGACGGCGGCGTTGACCGCTGCGGGGGAACTGTACGAACTCGTCGAGGTGCAGATGCACGGCCTGCCGCGCCGGGTCTTCCGCAACGCACCTGACTCGCTGCGCGACCAGTGGCTCGCCACGGCGGAACTGGGGGAGCGCCCGTACTTCATCTACGAGGACGAGGTCATCAGCTACGCCGAGGCGCACCGCAGGGTGAACTCGCTTGCCTCGTGGCTCACGGAGAACGGTGTCGGCAAGGGAGACAGGGTCGCCATCGGGATGCGCAACTACCCGGAGTTCGCCCTCGCGTTCTGGGCGGCGGAGTGCATCGGGGCGATCGTGGTCAGCCTGAACGCGTGGTGGATCACCGAGGAGATGCGGTACGCGTTCGGTGACTCCGGCGCGACGGTCGCGATCGTGGACGGCGAGCGGCTGGAGCGGCTGCCCGCCGCCATGCGGGCGGAGTGCGGGATCAGGCTCACGGTCGTGGCTCGTGCCGAGGCTACTGACGGGGCCATCCCGTGGGCGGACGTGACGTCGCGCGCGGACGCCGTCATGCCCGACGTCGCCATCAGTCCCGACGACGACTCGACCATCTTCTACACATCGGGCACGACGGGTTTCCCGAAGGGTGCCATCGGCACGCACCGCAACTACGTGACGAACACGTGGAACGCGCGCTTCGGCGTGGCCCTCGCCACGCGCATGGCTGGTTCGGACGCCGTTCCGGCCGGCCCGCCCCCTTCCGTCTCTCTCTCCACGTTCCCGTTCTTCCACATCGCGGGCCTGTGCGGGCTCATCAACCAGACCGCGTTCGGCGGCACGATCGTGAGCCAGTTCAAGTGGGACGCCGGCGAGGCCCTGCGCCTCATCGAGAGGCACCGCATCTCGCAGATGGGCGGGGTGCCCACGGTCGTGCGCTCGCTGCTGGAGCACCCGGACCGCGACAAGCACGACATCTCGTCGCTCACGTCGATCGGCCAGGGCGGTGCCCCGCCGTCCCCGGACACGATCCTGCGCATCGGCAAGGACTTCGCCGGCAAGGTCTCGCCCGGCAACGGCTACGGGCTCACCGAGACGACGGCCGGCTGCATCGGCATCGCCGGGCCCGCCTATCTCGCCCGGCCGGAGTCCTCGGGGCTCCCCGTCGTCGGCACCGACGTCATCATCGCCGACGACGACGGCAACGAGCTCCCGCGCGGCCAGGTGGGCGAGGTCTGGATCTCCGGGCCGAACAACGTGCGCGGCTACTGGAACAAGCCGGAGGCCACCGCCAAGGCCTTCGTGGGCAAGTGGTTCCGCAGCGGCGACGCCGGGTACATGGACGACGAGGGCTACATCTACGTCGTCGACCGCATCAAGGACATGGTGCTGCGCGGCGGCGAGAACGTGTACTGCGTGGAGGTCGAGTCCGCACTGTTCGAGCACGACGCCGTGAAGGACTGCGCTGTGATCGGCCTGCCTCACGAGAAACTGGGCGAGGAGGTCGCGGCGGTGATCGTCCCCGCGGACGGCCACGGCGCGCACAGCGAGGAGGACGTGCTGGCGCACCTGAAGTTGCGCCTGGCGGGCTTCAAGGTGCCGAGCAAGGTGTTCTGGCAGACCGCGGAACTCCCGCGCAACGCCACGGGGAAGGTCCTGAAGAAGGACCTGCGCGACCTCTACGCAGGCTGACGGGACGAACAGGGAGCAGATCATGGCCACACGGTTCGAGAACGGATTCGGCGGGATGACCGCCGTCGTCACGGGGGGCGGCACTGGCATGGGCCGCGAGCTCGTGCTGAAGCTGACGGCCCAGGGCTGCGACGTCGCCGCCTGTGACGTCATCAAGGAGAACCTGGACGAGACCGCACAGCTCGCCGCGGGGAACAAGGGCCAGTTGCTCACGTTCATCGCAGATGTCTCCGACGAGGCGCAGGTGCTCGCGTTCCGCGACGCGGTGCGTGCATGGCGCCCGGCCCTGAACCTGCTGTTCAACAACGCCGGCATCGGCGGCGGGGGCAGCTTCCTGAACGACTCCCGCGAGTCGTGGGAGAGGACGTTCGGGGTGTGCTTCCACGGCGTCTACTACCACTGCCGGGCGTTCATGGACATGCTGGTCGCCGCCGACGTCGCGCAGATCGTGAACACCAGCAGCGTGAACGGTTTCTGGGCCACGATCGGCCCGAACGTGTCGCACACCGCGTACAGCGCCGCGAAATTCGCCGTGAAGGGGTTCACCGAGGCCCTGATGACGGACCTGCGCCTGAATGCGCCCCATGTGAAGGCGACCGTGGTGATGCCCGGTCACATCGGCACGAACATCGTCATCAACTCGGGCAAGCTCCACGGCACCGACCCGAAGGAGATGGACAGCGCGGCACTCGAGGAGGTCCGCCAGCGCATGTCGCGCAACCTGGGGATGGACCTGAGCAGCGTCAGCGACGAGGACATCAGGGTGGGCATCATCGCCCAGCAGGAGGGCTTCCGCGACAACGCCCCGACCACGGCCGCCGAGGCTGCGGACGTGATCCTCGCCGCCGTGATGGCGGACGAGTGGCGCGTGCTCATCGGGGAGGACGCGAAGGTGCTCGACGAGGAGGTCCGCAAGGACCCGTGGAGCGCGTACGAGCCCGCGTTCGTGGACAAGCTTCACGCACGTGGGCAGTTCCTGAACCTGGTCCGGCCCGCCACAGAGGAGAACAAGTGAGCACCACCCTGCACGGCACCATCAAGCCCGGTTTCGAGCCGGT
>CAYXRQ010000089.1:0-5991 GCA_964466765.1 uncultured Bifidobacterium sp.
CGGGTACGACGTGCAGTACCTGCTGTACCAGATCCAACGTGAACTGGGACTGAACCAGTCATGGCCGGTCGTCATCGTCGGTGCGGGAAACCTCGGACAGGCACTCGCGAACTACGCGGGCATCACGGAGCGCGGGTTCCACATCGTCGGGATCGTCGACAAGGACGAGTCGAAGATCGGCACCGTCGTCGGCGGCGTCAGGGTCCGTCACGCGGACGAGCTCCAGCAGATCGCCCAGTCGAAGAGCGTCAGCATCGGCATCGTGGCGACCCCTGCACCCCATGCCCAGGAGGCCGCCGACGCCCTCGTCAGGGCCGGCATCGGGTCCATCCTGAACTTCGCCCCCACCGTCCTCGCCGTGCCGAAGGGCGTGAACGTCCGCAAGGTCGATCTCGCCCTCGAGCTGCAGATCCTCAGCTACTACGAGCAGTGCAGGTCGGACGCCCGCGGGGACTCCCGGGGCGGGCAGACCACCCCCGTGAGTGCGTAGGGTTCCGTCGTGTCCATCGTCGTCATCGGGATCAACCACCGCACCGCACCGGTGACCCTGCTGGAGAAGATGACGATCGCGGACTCCGCGCTCCCGAAGGCACTCCACAACCTCGGTGTCCGCGACGACATCCGCGAGGTCGTGGTGCTCTCCACCTGCAACCGCACTGAGGTGTACGCGGTCGTCGAGCGGTTCCACGGCGCGTACGACGACATCCGCGACTTCTTCTGCGAGGTGAGCGGGCTGCCGGGCGAGGACATCGCCCCGCACCTCTTCAGCCAGCACGACGAGGCTGCCGTCGCCCATCTCTTCGAGGTCGCGAGCGGCCTCGACTCGGCGGTCGTCGGCGAGTCGGAGATCATCGGCCAGGTGCGCGATGCGTGGGAGTCCGCGATGGCCCAGGGTGTCGCGCGGAGCTCGCTCAACCTGCTGTTCCGCTACGCGATCGAGACAGGCAAGCGCGCCCGCACCGAGACGGGGATCAGCCGTTCCACGGCGTCCGTCTCCCATGCCGCCGTCGAGATGGCGGAGGACATCATCGGGTCGCTCAGCGGTGCACGCGTGCTCGTGGTCGGTGCGGGCGAGATGGGCGAGGGCGTCGCGACTGCCCTCGCCCGTGCAGGGGCACGCTCGGTCGTCGTCAACCGTTCCGGGGGCCGGGGCGAGGCTCTCGCCGAGAAGGTCGGCGCGCGCGTCGCGCCCTTCTCGGATCTTCCTGCCGAGGTCGCCGCGGCCGATGTGATTGTGTCCTGCACCGGGGCCGGGGACGTGGTGCTCACGCACGGCGCGGTCTCCGCCGCCCGCGCCGGCATGACCTCGCCGCTCCTCATCGTCGACATCGCCCTCCCGCGCGACGTCGAGTCGTCCGTGGCGGGCATCGACGGCGTGACCCTGCGCGACCTCGACCACCTGAAGGAGTGGGCGGCACGGGGGCTCTCGGCCCGCACGGCCGAGGTCGGCCAGGTCCGGTCCATCATCGAGGAGGAGGTCGAGCGGTTCGTCCTCGACTCCGCCCAGCGCCAGGCCGCCCCGCTCGTCGCGCAACTGCGCGAGGCGATCGAGGAGGTCCGCACGGCCGAGCTCGCGAGGTTCTCCGGCCGGCTCGCCCAGATGGGTGAGGAGGAGCGGGAGGTCATCGAGACGATCACGAGGTCGATCGTGGCCAAGATGCTCCACAACCCCTCGGTCCGGCTGCGCGAGGCGGCAGGCACCCCGCAGGGCGAGCGCCTCTCGGCGGCAGTGCGCGACTTGTTTAACCTGCACTGAACCGAACTATGGCCGTCATCAGGATCGCGACACGCGGGAGCGCCCAGGCGCGCGCCCAGGCCGAGGCTGTCGGCTCGGCAGTCGCCGCTGCGTCCGGCGCCACGGTCGAGTACGTGCTCGTCGAGACCCAGGGTGACGCGAACCAGTCGACGCCGCTCCACCAGATGGGCGGCCAGGGCATCTTCGTGAAGGAGGTGCAGCGCGCCGTCCTGGACGGGCGCGCCGACGTGGCAGTGCACAGCGCGAAGGACCTGCCCTCCGCGCAGGCCGACGGACTGGTCATCGGGGCGTTCACAAAGCGGCGCTCCCCGGAGGACGTGCTCGTGGGTCTCCCGCTGGCGTCCCTTCCGCAGGGCGCGACAGTGGCGACCGGTTCCGTCCGCAGGCGTGCCCAGCTCGCGTGCATCAGGCCCGACCTGCGCTTCGAGGAACTGCGGGGGAACATCCAGACCCGTCTCTCGAGGATTCCTGACGGCGGCTCCATCGTGATGGCGCGCGCGGCGCTCGAGATACTCGGGCTGACCGACCGGATCGCGGAGGTGCTGGACGTCGACACCGCGGTGCCGATGGTCGGACAGGGCTGCGTGGCCGCGGAGGCCCGCTCCGGCGACGAACGCGTCCTGTCGGCGCTCGCATCTGTCGACCATGCGGCAACGAGGCGCGCCGTGGAGACCGAGCGGGCCTTCCTCGCCGAGCTCGGCGCGGGCTGCTCGCTGCCCGTCGCCGCATACATGTCGCCGGACGGGGTGTTCCGCGCGTTCATGTCCGACGGTGCGGAGAGCGTCCAGGTCACGGGGCACGTCGGCGACACTGACGACCACCGGATCGTCGGCACGGCGACTGCGGTCGAGTGCCGCCGGCTCCTCGCCGGGGGAGCCGCGGGTGCCTGAGCCCCTGAGCGGCCGTTCGGTCGTCATCACCAGGTCGGCAGCCCAGAACGCGTCGCTGCGGTTGCTGCTGGAGGCGCGCGGCGCGCGCGTTGTCGAGGTGCCGCTCATCGCGATCGAGGAACCGGACGACGAGGGACGCTCGCGCGACGAGGTTCTCCAGCGCATCCACGAGTTCGACTGGGTGGTCGTCACGTCCACGAACGGTGCGGACCGTGTGGCGCCGTTCGTCGCCGCGGCAATGGCAGCCGGCGACACGGACTCGTTCCCGCTCCTCGCCGCGGTGGGCGCCGCGACCGCGAACTCGCTCGGCACCACCGTGCCGCTGGTCGCCGAACCCGCGCGCGCATCCGTGCTCGCGGAGGCCTTCCCCGCCGGCACGGGGCGTGTGCTCCTCGTGCAGGGCAACCTGGCCGACGACGAGTTGTCCGCGGCACTCACGGCGAAGGGATGGGACGTGGCGAAGGTCGTCGCCTACCGCACCACACACCTGCGACCGACGCGCGAGATGATGCTCCCCGCCCTGGCGGCCGATGTTCTCCTGCTGGCCTCGGGCAGTGCGGCGGGCGCCTGGCACGACGCATTCGGCACCTCGGCACCCCCGGTCGTGGTGAGCATCGGACCCTCGACCACGAGGACAGCCGAGCGGCTCGGCATCCCCGTCACCGCCACGGCCGGCGAGCAGACGCTCGAGGCGTTGATCCAGGCCGCCGCCAATAGCATCGGGGCGTGACTTTCCCCCGTTCCCGGCCCCGCCGGCTGCGTTCAAGTGCCGCGATGCGGGACCTCGTCGCCGAGACCCGCCTGCACACGAGCGACCTGGTTGCACCCCTGTTCGTGCGGGAGGGAATCGACTCACCGCAGCCGATCGCGTCCCTGCCGGGGGTCGTGCAGCACTCGCTCGACTCGCTGTCACGGGAGGTCGCGGACCTCGCACGTCTCGGCGTGCGCGGCGTGATCCTGTTCGGGGTGCCGGCATCGAAGGACGAGACCGGCAGCGGGGCGCACGATCCCGATGGCATCGCCCAGGTGGCCCTGTCGCGCCTGCGTGCCGAGGTGGGTGACTCGATGGTCCTGATGGCCGACCTGTGCGTGGACGAGTACACGTCCCACGGGCACTGCGGGGTCCTGGACGCGGCAGGCAACGTGGACAACGACCTCACACTGGGCGTCTACTGCCGTGCCGCAGTCGCACAGGCCGATGCAGGTGCACATGTCGTCGCCCCCAGCGGGATGATGGACGGCCAGGTCGGCGCCATCCGCGCCGCTCTCGACGCCGCCGGCCACACGGGCACCGCGATCATGGCGTACTCGGCGAAGTACGCGTCCGGGCTGTACGGGCCGTTCCGGGACGCTGTCGACGTGCAGATCGCTGGCGGCGGCGACCGCAAGGGCTACCAGCAGGACTGGCGCAACGCGCGGGAGAGCCTGCGAGAGGTGCGCGAGGACATCGAGCAGGGTGCCGACATCGTGATGGTGAAGCCCGCGGTCACCTATCTCGACGTGATCTCGCAGGTCCGCGCCGCGACCGACCTCCCCGTCGCCGCGTACCACGTGAGCGGCGAGTACTCCATGATCAAGGCCGCGGCGGCGAACGGGTGGATCGACCATGACGCCGTGGCCGTCGAGCAACTGACCGCCGTGAAGCGCGCTGGTGCCGACATCATCCTCACCTACTTCGCGCGCTGGTTCGCCGAGCAGACGGCCGGCTGACCGCCATGCCCGGCTCCGTCCCGTTCTGTGACCCGTCCGCGTGCGCCGCTGCGGGATGCACCGCCACTGTCTGCCGTGGCCTCGGCATGCCGTCGAACGACGCGTTCTTCGAGCGTTCGGCACTCGCCATCCCAGGCGGGGTGAACTCCTCCATCAGGGCGTTCCGTTCCGTCGGTGGCCGTCCGTACGTGGTGTCACGAGCCGAGGGCGCGCGCGTGTGGGACGTGGAGGGCAACGAGCTGATCGACCTGGTCCAGAGCTACGGCGCGATCATCCTCGGCCATGCCCACCCGAAGGTCACCGAGGCGATCCGTGCCGCGGCCGGCGACGGCACGTCGTACGGTGCACCGACTCCGCGCGAGATGAAGCTCGCGGAGGCGATCCGTGACCGTGTCCCGTCGTGCGAGCGCGTGAGGTTCATGAACAGCGGCACGGAGGCCACGAGCACCGCGGTGCGTCTCTCCCGCGGGGTCACGGGACGCAAGCGCATCGTCACGTTCCACGGAAACTTCCACGGCGCGACGGATGCCCTGCTCGCAGCGGGCGGCAGCGGACTGGCGACGCTCGGCCTGCCGGGGACTGCCGGTGTGCCGGAAGAGGCGGTCGCCAACACGTGGGTGCTGCCCTACAACGAGGTCCCCGTCCTCGACAACGACGTCGCGGCCGTGTTCGTGGAGCCGGTGGCGGCGAACATGGGCGTGGTGGCGCCGGCGCCCGGGTTCCTGGAGGGGCTCCGCGCCGAGTGCGACCGTGTCGGCGCGCTCCTCGTGTTCGACGAGGTCATCACGGGGTTCCGCATCGCGCGGGGCGGCGCACAGGCGAAGTACGACGTCCGTGCCGACCTCACGTGCTTCGGCAAGGTCATCGGCGGCGGGCTGCCGATCGGCGCGGTCGGCGGCCGCCGTGACGTCATGGAGAACCTGTCGCCGCTCGGCGCGGTGTTCCACGCCGGCACGCTCGCCGGCAACCCTCTCGCGACGGCAGCCGGCCTCGCCGCCCTCGACGAGCTCACGGACGACCTGTACATCGAGCTGCTCGCACGTGCGAGACGCCTCTCCGCGCTCCTCCGCGACGCGTTCGCCGTGCACGGCGTCCCCGCGCAGTTCCCTGTCGTCGGCACGCTGGTCGGCATGTACTTCGGCGACGCCCTGGACAGGGCACCGTGCGATTTCGCCGAGGCGAAGACCACGGACGAAGCCCTGTACGCGCGGGTCTTCCATGCGCTCCTCTCGCACGGTGTCGCACTCGCCCCCGGTGCGTACGAGGCGCTCTTCGTGGGGGCCGCCCACGACGACACGGTCCTCGACGAGCTCGCCGCGCGCGTCGACGCCGCGTTGCGTAGCCTTTCCGCGTGACCCGCCGTCTCCCTGCCGTCATCGTCGCCGTCGCAGTGGGGCTCGCCGCGCTCCTGCTGTTCGCGCGTGGCCGCGGGACCGTCGCCGCGCCCGGCGGGCCGGAGTCCCACCGCGTCGACCTGGTCGCCGTGGTCGAGTCGGTCTCCGTTGACACCGGGTGGTCGATGGACGGTGGGCGCACCGTGAAGGTCGCGCGATTCTCCCTTGACGACACCCGCATCCTCACCCTCAGCGAGGGGACTCTCGTGGCCGCCCACGGCGACGTGCCCGTCTGCACCGA
>CAYXRQ010000090.1:0-5960 GCA_964466765.1 uncultured Bifidobacterium sp.
AGCGGGTTGATCTCGGCCAGGTCGCAGTCACCCTCGGTGAAGCAGCGGTACAACTTCACCAGGATGTCCGCCACACCCTGCTGCGCCTTCTCGGGGATTCGCGCCTTCACGGCGGCGGCCTTCGCTGCGGCCGCGTCAAGGCCCACGGTGGGGTCGATGTGCTGGAGGAGGATCGCATCGGGGTTCTTCACCGCGACCTCCTCGATCTCCACGCCGCCCTCCGCACTCAGCATGAGCAGGTGCTTCTTCGCCGCGCGGTCGAGGGTGAACGATGCGTAGTACTCCTCGGCGATGTCGGAGGCATGCTCCACCCACAGGCGCTTCACGAGGTGGCCCTTGATGTCCATCCCGATGATGTTCCCCGCGTGGGTGCGGACCTCGTCGGCGTTGTTGGCGAGCTTGATGCCGCCAGCCTTTCCTCGGCCGCCCACCTGCACCTGGGCCTTGACGACCACCAGGTAGCCGGCCTTCTCCGCGACGGCGACGGCCTCGTCGACCGTGTGCGCGATGCCGCCGGCCGACACGGGGATGTCGAACCGGGCGAAGTACTGCTTGCCCTGGTACTCGAAGAGATCCATCTGTTGTTCCTGCTTCCTTGCTGCTTCTTATCCGCTGCTACTTGTCGAGACTGTCGAGTTCTTGTTCGAGCCACTGGCAGATGCTCTTCAGCGAAGAGCCGGGGCCGAAGATGTTCGCCACGCCCTGCTCGCGCAGCTCACGCGCGTCGGCATCAGGGATGACGCCGCCGCCGAACACGAGAACGTCGGCCAGGTCGCGGTTCGCGAGCTCCTCCATCACCCGGGGGAAGAGCGTGTTGTGGGCACCGGAGAGAAGGGAGAGCCCGACTGCATCGGCGTCCTCCTGGAGCGCGGTCTCGGCAATCTGCTCAGGGGTCTGGTGCAGGCCGGTGTAGATCACCTCGAACCCGTGGTCACGGAGAGCCCTGGTGATCGTCTTGGCGCCACGGTCATGGCCGTCGAGGCCGGGCTTGGCGACGACGACGCGGTAAGTGCGGTTCACAGAAAGAAAACCCTACGCCGTGGGGGCAATGCGGCACCAACCCGACCACAATGGGGCCATGCGAAAGCCTCGCCTGCGCAGCCCCCTCGCACGTGCCGTCGTGCCGGTGCTCGGCGGGCTCGCGTTTTTCGTCCTTTTCTTTGCGGGGCTGTGGGTCGCGGCCACCGTCATCAACGACCGGGCCGACCCCGGGTCCAAGATCGCCAACAAGGTCTTTGAGGTGGGCAAGGTGACCGATATCGCAAAGGCTGTCGCCGAGGGCGGGCCGCTGCTGTTCCCCGACCTGAAGAGCGCCGACGGCGTGCGCTCCATCGTCCTCGACCACACCGGGAGCGACCCCGCCAGGGGCTGGCAGGTCTACTTCGCCTACCCCGCCGACGCGACGCCCGACTGTCTCGTGACCCACGTGCCGGGGTCTCGGCAGTACACCGACTGCAGGGGGCGCACCCTCGAAGTGGAGCAGTTGGCACTGCCCGGGGACGTGCGCCCCGTGGTGGAGAACCGGACGACGATCTCGATCGACCTCCGCGGAATCACCGCGGCGGCCACCACGGTGCCGGGGCAGCCCTCCACGGACACCTCCGCGCCCTGAGGCGCGGGGTCAGGCGTTGCTGACGGCGTCGACGAGACGTGCGGCGAACTCCTCAGAGTGCGCGGCGAGCCTCCCGCGCTGCAGCGTGAGACCGCCGATTACGTCCGCTCCGGTGGAGAGCAGTTCCCTCGTGACGGCATTGAGCGACTTGCCAGGGTTGAGCGCGAAGGTGCAGAACGCAGCGACGCGCTTGCCGGACATCTTCGGGAGCGCGCGGATACGGTCGACGCCCCACGGCGCCTGGCCGACCACGAAGAGCCCGTGGACCCACGTCCCCACCACGACGACGTCGGCGTCCTGGATGGCCGCATGGTCCGGTGACTTCAACGGTGCGAAGCCGGTGACCTGCCAGTTCTCCTGCTGCAGGTTGGCGGCGATGAGCTCGCCTGCCTTCCACGTGTTGCCCGTCAGACTCTCGATGAGGATCGCTGCCTTCATGGTTCCCAATCTAGGTCGGGCCTGCCGTGGGGGATGAACCGCTACAGCTTCTTGAGCGGCGCCCACGCGAGCAGGAGATGCTTGGTGCCCCGCTCGCGGAACCGCACCGTGGCCTCCGTCTTGTCGCCCGTGCCGGTGACGGCGAGGATCACGCCCTCGCCGAAGATTGCGTGCTCCACGTCGTCGCCCGCCTTGAGGTGCGAGAACTCCGCCTCCGACCGTGCCGGGGTGGGCGGGCGCGACGCCTTGCGCTCCGCCCCGGCACCGAAAGTGCGGCCGGCGGGCTCCTCGTCGCGGCGCCGGTAGGCAGGCACGTCGCGGTCGCGCCAGGCACCGCCGCCGATGACGCGCTCGCTGTCCGCGCCGGAGTCCACGTTGCCCTGGCGGTCGAACAGGTCCGAAGGGATCTCGCTGAGGAACCGTGACGGCGGGTTGTACTGGCTCTGGCCGTACAACATGCGCTGCCATGCGTGCGACACGTGCAGCCGCTCCCGCGCGCGGGTGATGCCCACGTATGCGAGGCGGCGCTCCTCCTCCAGCTCGCGCGGGTCGAGCAGCGCGCGGTTGTGGGGGAAGATCCCCTCCTCGCAGCCGACGAGGAACACCACCGGGTACTCGAGGCCCTTGGCGGAGTGCAGCGTCATGAGCACCATCTGGTTCTCCCCGTCGAGGTCGTCGGTGTCGGCGACGAGGGAGACCTGCTCGATGAATTCGTCGACGTCCGCGAACTCCGCGGCGCGGCCGATGAGCTCCTGCAGGTTCTCGAGGCGTCCGTCGGCCTCGACAGAGCCGTCCTCCTGCAGTTCCTTGATGTAGCCGCTGTCCTCCATGGCGACCTGCAGCACGGCGGAGGGACCGTCCTCCAGGGAGGAGTTGAGCCTGTCCACGAGCTCGAAGAAGCGCGCGATCCCCTTGGCCGCGGCACCGGACACGCCGGCCTCGGTGCACCTGCGCATGGCGACGGCGAACGGGATGCCCTGCTCGCGCGCGAACTCGTCGATCTTGCCGATGCTGGTGTCCCCCACCCCGCGCTTCGGCACGTTGATGATGCGCTTGATGTTGACCTCGTCGAGGGTGTTCACCGCGACCCGCAGGTACGACATGGCGTCCTTCACCTCGCGGCGGTCGTAGAACTTCGTGCCGCCGACGACCTTGTACGGGATTCCGCGGCGCATCAACGACTCCTCGATGGTGCGGCTCTGGGCGTTCGTGCGGTACATCACCGCGATGTCACCCCATGCCCTCCCGTTCTTGTCATGGATCTCCCTTGCCGTGTCGGCGACGAAGTTCGCCTCGTCGTACTCGTCGTCGGCGTAGTACCGGACGATCCGCTCGCCCGGGCCCGCCTCGCTCCACAGGTTCTTCGGCCGGCGCTCGGTGTTCTGCTCGATGACCGCGTTGGCCGCGCTCAGGATGTTCTGGGTGCTCCGGTAGTTCTGCGCGAGCACGACCACCGTGACGTCCGGGAAAGCGGTCTCGAACTGGTCGATGTTGCGCATGTCTGCGCCGCGGAACTTGTAGATGCTCTGGTCGCTGTCGCCCACGACACAGACGTTGTGGTGGACCGCGCCGAGCATGAGCACGATGCGGTTCTGGGCCAGGTTGGTGTCCTGGTACTCGTCGATGAGGATCTGCTCGAAACGCTCCTGGTAGTGGCGGAGGATCTCGTGGTGCTGCTCGAAGAGGCGCACCACGTTGACCAGCAGGTCGTCGAAGTCCATTGCCCCCGCACGCAGCAGCCTGGCCTGGTACTCGCCGTAGACGTCCGCGAGGCGGCGTTCGGCGATGTGCGCGGCGGAGTCGGCTGCACGGTCGACACCCACCAGCTCGTTCTTCCACAGGCTGATGCGGGCCTGCACGGACTGCGCAGTGAACTTTCGGGGATCGAGCCCCATGTCCCGGATCACGTAGCCGACCAGGCGCTTCGAGTCCTGGCTGTCGTAGATGGTGAATGTCTTCGGGTAGCCGAGGACGTCCGCATGGCTGCGCAGGATCCGCACACAAGCCTTGTGGAACGTGGTGACCCACATGTTGTTCGCGACGGGCCCGACGATGTCGCGCACCCTGTGACGCATCTCGTCGGCCGCCTTGTTGGTGAACGTGATCGCGAGGATGCGGCTGGGGTGGGTGCCGCGCGAGATCAGCCACCCGATCCGCTGCGTCAGCACGCGCGTCTTGCCGGAGCCGGCACCCGCCACGACGAGCAACGGCCCGCCCGGGTGGGTGACCGCGTCCTCCTGTTCCGGGTTCAGCCCCATGGGGGCACCGTCGGCGAACAGGTCAGGCTGGGGCATGGCCCCGCCATCCTATGTGCGGGCTGTGTCCTGTCTCAGGAGCGCGCGAGGATGCGGAACGGCAGCGTGCGCGGACCGCGCACCTGGCCGGTGCTCCACGTGACTTCCTCGGAATCGTTCAGCTCGAAATCGGGGAAGCGCTTGAGGAACGTCTCCACGGCGACGTTCAGCTCCAGGCGCGCGAGGTTCGACCCGATGCAGCGGTGGATGCCGAGGCCGAAGGCCGCGTGACGGTTCTCCTCGCGGTCGATGTCGACCGTGTTCGCGTTCTCGAACTGTGCCTCGTCGCGGTTGGCGGCGGGGAACGGAAGGAGGACCCAGTCCTCTTCCTTCATCTGCACACCGTGGAACTCGACGTCCTCCTTGACGAGACGCGCCATGGTCACCGGGGCGTACGCACGGAGGAACTCCTCAACTGCCTGGGGGATCATGCCGGGGTTCTCGACGAGGCGGCGGCGGTCCACCGCGTTCGTGGCGAGGTGCCACAGCGAGGACCCGATGCCTGACCACGTGGTGTCGATGCCGGCGATGAGGATGAGCAGGACCGTGCCCTGCACGTGCTCCGGGAGGAGCTTCTGGCCTTCCATCTCGGCGTCGAGCAGGAACGAGATCAGGTCGTCGCGCGGGTTCTCCACGTGGTCGGCGATGTGCTTGTGCAGGTAGGCGTCGAACTCCATGAACTGGGCCATGCGGTCCTCGGTGCGCTCGTCACCGATGTTCCCGAGGATGAGGTTCACCCAGCCGCGGAACTTGTCGGCGTCCTCGAGCGGGAGCCCGAGCATCTCGGCGATGATGAGGACGGGGATGTGCTGGCTGTACTCGAGCGCGGCATCGACATGCTCGCGGTCACCCATCTTGTCGATGAGGTCGTTGCACATCTTCTCCATCTTCGAGCGGAGCGGGTCGATCTTCTTCGGCGAGAACGCCGGCAGCAGGAGGCGTCGCGCGCCGGCATGGAACGGCGGGTCGCTGGTGATCGGCGGGGCGCCGCCGATGGGTGCCGGCGCGGCGTTCTCGACCTGGCTCGGCTTCAGCTGGCCGACCACGACGTTCCGGCTGGTGAAGTGGTCGGTGTCGTACGCGATCTCGTGCACCATCTCGTGGGTGAGCGGCAGCCACGTGCCGCCGTAGCGCTCCGTGTGCGCGATCGGGCAGCCCGACGCCTTCAGCGTCTCCCAGATCTGGTGGATGTTCTTGTTGTACTCGGGGTCGCCGTGGTCAAAATCGGTCGCCCAGTCAGTGACGGGGCCGTAGACGGTGGTCATGGGGGGTCTCCTGGGAACGGGGGGTGTCAGTCTTCGATGATGATCGCGAATTCGGGGCAGTTGTTCGCCGCGAGCCGGGCCTTTGCCTCCAGCTCCACCGGCACGACCCCGTCGTTCAGTTCGAAGGCATTGCCGTAGTCATCGACATCGAACAACTCGGGGGCAAGTGCGTAGCAACGGTTGTGGCCCTGGCACTTTGATGAATCAACGTGAACTCGCATACGGTCAGACTAGAACCTGACCGTGAGAAAGTCACGGTCCGAATGTCTCACGGGGGAATTCCATGATCATCCTGCTTCCGCCCTCCGAGGGCAAGGCCGGGGGTGGACGGTCGGGGACCTCCTGGGACCC
>CAYXRQ010000091.1:0-5921 GCA_964466765.1 uncultured Bifidobacterium sp.
TTCTTGGAGCCCTTCATTCCCACCATGTGCTGCGTGGCACCGGAGATGCCGGCAGCGATGTACACGCTCGGCTTCACGACCTTGCCGGTCTGGCCCACCTGGAAGGAGTACGGGACCCAGCCGGCGTCCACGATGGCGCGCGACGCGCCGGGTGCGCCCTTCAGGATCTTGGACAGCTCCTCGATGAGTCCGTAGTTGGAGGCCTCGCCGAGTCCGCGGCCGCCGGACACCACGATGTCCGCCTCGTCCAGCTTCGGGCCGGAGGTCTCCTCCACGTGCACCGCGGTCACCTTGGCTGCGCCGGACTCGGGCACGCTGACCGAGGTCACGGCGGCTGCCTGCCCGCCGGCGGACTCTGCCGCGAACGACTTGGGGCGGAAGGCCGCGAGGAACGGGGCCGAGCCGGTGAACGTTGTGTTGACCAGCGTGTTGCCGCCGAAGATCGGGGTGGTCACGGTGACGCCGTTGCCGCTGTCTGCGATGTCGACGTTGTTGGTGATGACGGTCTTGTCCAGCTTCACCGAGAGGCGCGACATGACGTCACGGCCCTCGTAGTTCTGCGGGAACATGATGAGGTCGGGGGTCTCGCCGCCGTCGATGACGGCCTTCATCGCGCCGGACACGGCCACGCCGGGGAGCGCCCCGCCGAGGTCACCGGTCGCGTAGACCTTGGTCGCACCGAACTCGCCGAGAGCGGCGGCTGCGTTGCCGCCGTCGGCACCGAGGAAGGCGACGACGTTCGACGACAGCGAGCGTGCCTTGGAGAGCAGCTCGAGCGTCGCGGATGTGGGGGCGCCGTTCGCGATTTGTGCGAAGACCCAGATGTTGTTGAGTGCCATTGTCCTGTCTCTTCCCTGCTCAGATGACCTTGAGGTTCTCGAGGAACTCGACGATCTTGCCGAACGTCTCGCCGTCATCCTCGATGACCTCGCCTGCCTGGCGCGCCTCAGCCTGGGCGACGCTCGTGATCTTCTGGCCTGCGCCCTCCCAGCCGACAGGGGTGACGCCGAGGTCGGAGGCCTTGACTTCCTCGACCGGCTTCGACTTCGCGGCCATGATGCCCTTGAAGCTCGGGTACCGCGGCTCCACCACGCCGGCCGTCACGCTGATGAGCGCGGGCAGCGGGCAGGTGACCTCGTCGTAGCCGGCTTCCGTCTGGCGGTCGACCTTCAGGGTGCCGTTCTCCACGGAGACCTTCTTCGCGAACGTGACGGACGGGAGGCCGAGCACCTCGGCCATCTGCTCCGGCACGGTGCCGGTGTAGCCGTCGCTCGACTCGGTGGCAGCGATGATCAGGTCCGCGCCGCCGAGACGCTGCACGGCAGCCGCGAGGATCTTCGCGGTGGTGAGTGCGTCACTGCCCTGGAGTGCAGGGTCACTGACGAGCACGCCCTTGGCGGCACCCATGGCGAGCGCGGTGCGCAGACCGGAGGTCTCGCTGTTCGGCGCCATCGACACGAGGCTGACCTCACCGCCGCCGGCCTTGTCGACCAGCTGCAGCGCCATCTCGACGCCGTACGCGTCGGAGTCATCGAGGATGAGCTTCCCGTCGCGCTTGAGGGTGTTGGTTGACCCGTCGAGTGCGCCAGGCACCGCCGGGTCGGGGATCTGCTTGACGCACACGATCACGTTCATAGAGCCACATTCTTACTCCTTGGTAATCCCACTTCCCAACCCGACGCGGGGTTTCGGCGTGACTCTTGTCCTGCCCCCTCCGGACACCGCTTGCTACCTTGGGGAGCCTTGCGTTTGCTGCTCGTCGTCAACTCTTTCGCCTCGTCGGTGACCGCCCGGAACACCGTGGTGGTGCACCAGAAACTGGCCCGCCACCACGACGTCCAGGTGGTGGAGACGAACCGACGCGGCCACGCCACCCGGTTCGCCGAGGATGCCGCCCGTCGCGGGATCGACGTGGTCGTCGCGTTCGGCGGTGACGGCACCCTGAACGAGGTCGCCACCGGGGTTGCCGGCACGGACACCGCCCTCGCGGTGCTCCCCGGTGGGTCCACCAACGTGTTCGCCCGGACCCTGGGGATGCCGAACGACGCCCTCGAGTCCGTCGACCTCCTGCTCGACGCGATGGGAAGGGACTCGATCTCGCCGATCGGGCTGGGCCGGTGCAACGGCCGCTACTTCACGTTCCACACCGGCATCGGCTACGACGCGGCCGTGGTCCGCCGGGTGGAGGAACGCGCGGCCCTGAAGCGCTACGCCGGCCATCCCCTGTTCGTGCTCGCCTCGTTGCGCACGTGGGCACTCGACTACGAACGCGACCGCCCGCACTTCTCCCTCGACTTCGGCGCCGGCACGGACGACGGCACTGTCGACGCGGGAATCGACGACGCGTACTTCACCATCGTGATGAACACGAACCCGTACACGTTCCTCGGGAACCGCCCGCTCGATCTCGTGCCCGGCACCGACCTCGGCAGCAGCCTCTCCGTGGTGACCTTCCGCTCGATGAATGCGCTCCACATCCTGCGCTCGCTCGGCTCGGCCCTGCGCGGCGGCGGGGTGCCGCCCGCGCCGTGGCTGGACGTGCGCCGGGACGTGAAGTCCCTGACGGTCAGCAACAACCGCTCGTTCCCGTACCAGCTGGACGGGGACTACCTGGGCGAGACCCAGAGGCTCGAGTTCGAGCACGTGCCTGACTGCCTGCGCCTCGTGCGCACCTGACCCTCGCGGCGGCAGCGAACAAGGTTGCGCGCTGCCGCCCGGGACGGACGCCTCCGGGGTCAGGAACCGCCCAGTGCCGCCAGTGCGGTGTCGGGGACGTTGGTGACGATCCCGTCGACGCCCCACTCCGCCAGCACCTTCATTCGCTCCGGGTCGTCCACCGTCCACACGTTCACCTGGAGACCGTGGCTGTGGCACGCCTCCACGCACCGCTGCGTCAGGTGACGGTCCCACGGGTGGAGGGCGATGTGCCCGCTGCGCGCCAGGTCACGGGCCACCCTGTCGATGTCCTCGTCGCGCACCCCGACTGTCAGCCATGCGGTGCGCACCGTGGGCGCGAGCGTCCGCATCGCGTCCGCGGTCGGGCGGTGGAACGCCGAGATCACCCACCTGTGGTCCTCCCCGCGTTCGTCCAGGAGACGGGCCACGGATGCCGCCAGGCGGTCGGTGGCGTCGAAGTCAGCGTCCTCGGGCCAGTTCTTGATCTCGATGTTCACCCACATGCCGGCGCACGCATCGAGCGCCTCGGCGAGCTGCGGGACGTGTGCCGGGAGCTCGGCTGCCGCCAGGTCGACAAGATTGCGGCCGTCCGCCAGGTGGTCGTCGTGGTGCACCGCCATGGCCCCGTCGCGCGTGCGGCGGACGTCCAGCTCCACAGCGTCGGCCCGCATATCGCCTGCGCGCCTGAAAGCGGACAGGGTGTTCTCTTTTTCTGCCCTGGAGGCACCCCGGTGGGCGATGATCTGGGGTCTTGCGTTCATGTCGTCCCGCCGTTTCCACCGGTCCGAGAGCCCGGTTGTGGAAAAACAAAATACATGGCTGGAACTTTCCGTTCTCCATTGTCACCCGCTGAGTTCGCTCGTAGCGTTCCACCCGGCGGGGTGACCCGCCACCCCCGCACCCGCGCGGTCACCGCGCCCGAGTGAACTTGAAGGAAACCAGACGTGTCAATCCTCGCGTCATCGCTGGCTCTCGGAAACGCTGACTACTCGTGGCGGACGAACGCCATCTGTCGCGACACCGATCCGGAGCTCTTCTTCCCCGTCGGCACCACCGGCCAGGCCCTTCTGCAGATCGCGAAGGCCAAGGGCGTGTGCTGCCAGTGCCCCGTGAAGGTCGAGTGCCTCGACTTCGCGATGGAGACCAACCAGGACACCGGCATCTGGGGCGGCCTCTCCGAGGACGAGCGGCGCAACCTGCGCCGCCAGAACGCCGCCCGCACGCGCGAGCAGCGCACCGCGACACTCAATCCCTGACCGCTCCCCCGTGAGGGTCCCCGGCGTCAGTCGCCGGCGAGCGGGACCCTGAGCTCGATGACGGTCCCCGAGTTGCCCTCCGCGGGCGTGAGCGAGACCGCGGACAGTTCGTCGGCGGTGGCCTGGCGCATGTCGATCGAGCCGGCGAGCTCCGTGGTGACGAGGGTGCGCACGATCGACAGCCCGAGACCCGTCTGTGCCCCCAGGTCGAACCCCGGGTCGATACCACGACCGTCGTCGACCACGGTGATGGACAACCACTCGTCGTCGTGCGCGAGCGACACCACCACGTTGCCGCCGCCCCCGCCCACGGGGAACCCGTGGTCGATCGCGTTCTGCAGAAGTTCGGTCAGCACGACGGACAGCGGGGTGGCGACAGTCGCGGGCAGACGTCCGCCGTCGCCGATCACTGTGAAACGCATCGGGCGGTCGGGCGACTGCAGGCCCTCCTCCACCAGGCGCAGGAGCGGACGCACGATCTCGATGAACGCCACGTCGTCACCCGGCTCCCGCGACAGCGTCTCGTGCACGAGGGCGATCGTGCGGATCCGCCTCACCGACTCGGCGACGGCCGCCTTCGCCTCCGCCGACTCGAGACGGCGGCCCTGCAGGCGCAGCAGCGACGAGATGGTCTGCAGGTTGTTCTTGACGCGGTGGTGGATCTCGCGGATCGTCGCGTCCTTCGACAGGATCATGCGGTCGCGGCGGCGCAGCTCGCTGACGTCGCGGAGGAGCATGACCGCGCCGGTCGCCCGCGGCCCGTCGGCGGTGCGGTCCACGATGGGGATGCAGCGCGTAAGCAGAGTGACCTCTGACGTCTGCTCGAACTCCTCCACGATCGGCTCGCACCGCTCGAATGCCTGGCGCACCGAGCTGTCGATCACGCCCAGCTCGGCGAGGGTCTGGCCCACGAGCGTCGCCCTGATGCCCACGCGGTGCAGGGCCGAGGTGGCGTTCGGCGATGCGTAACGGATGCGCGCGCCCTCGTCCAGCACGATCGCCCCGTCGCCCACGCGCGGGGCCACGCTGCTGTCGGCCACCCGGCCCTGGAAGGGGAACCCGCCGGCGGCCACCATCTGGCTGAAGCGGTCGAACATCTCGAGGTACGTGCGCTCGAGCTCACCGGGCTGGCGCCCGCTGCGCCGGGACCACTCCCTGGTCAGCACGGCGATCACGGAGTCCTCGTGCTTGACCGGGATCGCCATCATCAGGCAGTCGTCGATGATCCCGTCCACCTTGATCTCGCCCTCGATGATCGTCCCGGTGCGGAGCGCCTGAGCGACGAGCGGCCGGTCGGACTCCGGGTACCTGGTGCCGACGAAGTCGGTGATGTAGAGGGTCTGGCCGGTTGCGGCGCGCACCTGACCGATGACCACCCAGTCACCCTCGGTGGTCGGCACGTGGAGCATGAGGTCCGCGAAGCACAGGTCGGCGAGCATCCCCCACTCGCCCACCAGGTTGACGATGTGGGCGGTCTGTTCCTTCGAGAGTTCCGTGTGCTGGCGCGCGAGCTCGCCGACTGTTGCCATGTGGGTTCCTCCCCCGGCAAGTCTGCCCTATCCCCGCGACACGACCGTGGCTATCTCCTCGAGCGCGCCCGCCCCGCCGTCCGCGCGGGACTCGTTCACCACCGCGACCTGTGCACCCTGGTCCGAGAGCACCGCCACCCGGGCGGCGTGGGCCGCGGCGGTGGACTCCCTGCGTGCATGCGCCCGGCGGATGTCCTCCAGCGCGTGCCGGGCCGATTCATCATCCATCTCCTGCACCCGTGCCGTCACCTCGTGCGGCTCGGGAAGGGCCTCTGCGGTGCCACCGGGGGATGTCTCCACGCGGTTCACCACGATTCGTTCCACCCGGTACCGGCGGGCACGCAGTTCGGACACCACGTGCAGCGCCTCCGCGGACGCGGCCGGCTCCGCCGTGGTGACGACGGTGAACCCCACGCGCTCCGAGGTGAGCAGTTCCTCCACCTCGCGCGCACGCCGCACG
>CAYXRQ010000092.1:0-5910 GCA_964466765.1 uncultured Bifidobacterium sp.
CACGTCCTCCCTGGTGAGCGGCTGGAAGTACAGGCCGTCCGAGGTGTCGTAGTCCGTGGACACGGTCTCGGGGTTGCAGTTCAGCATCACCGTCTCGTACCCCGCGTCGCGCAGTGCGAAGCTCGCGTGCACGCAGCAGTAGTCGAACTCGATCCCCTGGCCGATCCGGTTCGGGCCCGAACCCAGGATGAGCACCCGCTCGCGCGGGGACTCGCGGACCTCGTCCTCGTCCTCCCAGCTCGAGTAGTGGTACGGCGTGTTGGCGGCGAACTCGGCGCTGCACGTGTCGACGGTCTTGTAGGTCGGGAAGACCCCCGCGGCCCCGCGCAGCGACCTGACGGTGTCCTCGTCGGTCCCGGTCAGGTGGGCTATCTGGGCGTCGGAGAACCCGAGCCGCTTGGCGCGGCGCCACTGTGCGCGCCCCCATGAGGCAGGGTCGGTGCCCTCGATCACCTTGCGTTCCTCCACGACCATCGCCATCTGGTCCACGAACCACGGGTCGATGCGGGTCGCCTGCTGCACCTCCGCCGTGAGGCCGCGGCGGATCGCCTCGCCCACCTGGAAGATGCGCTCGGGCGTGGGCACCGCGGCGCGCGCGAGGAGATCAGCGTCGGAGAGCGCATCGAAGGCCTTCTCCCCCGGGTCGCCGTTCAGGCCCAGGCGGCCTTGCTCCAGCGAGCGGAGCCCCTTCTGCAGGCTCTCCGGGAACGTGCGCCCGATCGCCATCGCCTCGCCGACGCTCTGCATCTGCGTCCCGAGCACACCCGAGGTGCCGGGCAGCTTCTCGAAGGCCCAGCGCGGGATCTTCGTGACCACGTAGTCGATCGTGGGCTCGAACGAGGCGGGCGTCATCCGCGTGATGTCGTTCGGGATCTCGTCGAGCGTGTAGCCGACAGCGAGCTTGGCGGCGATCTTCGCGATCGGGAAGCCGGTGGCCTTCGAGGCGAGGGCGGACGACCGCGACACGCGCGGGTTCATCTCGATGACGACCATCTCGCCGTCTGCCGGGTTGAGCGCGAACTGCACGTTCGACCCGCCGGTCTCGACGCCGACGCGCCGGATGCAGGCGAACGCGGCGTCGCGCATGGCCTGGTACTCCACGTCCGAGAGGGTCTGGGCCGGGGCCACCGTGATCGAGTCGCCGGTGTGGACGCCCATGGGGTCGAAGTTCTCGATCGAGCAGATGATGACGCAGTTGTCCTTGCGGTCGCGCATCACCTCCAGCTCGTACTCCTTCCACCCCACGATGGAGGTCTCGATGAGGATCTCGCTGATGGGACTGGCGTCGAGGCCGTTCTGGGCGACCGCACGGAACTCGTCCATCGTGTTCGCGATCCCGGTGCCGCGTCCGCCGAGGATGTACGCCGGGCGGATGATGACGGGCAGGCCGATCTCCGCGAGCACGCGGTCGGCCTCCTCCATGTCGTGGGCGATCCCGCTGCGCGGCACGCGGAGGCCGATCTCGAGCATCGCCTGCTTGAACTTGTCGCGGTCCTCCGCCGTGGCGATCGCCTCGGCGTTCGCTCCGATGAGCTCAGGCGTGCCGGGGACGCCGACGAGTCCCTGGCCGTGGAGCGCCATCGCGAGGTTGAGGCCCGTCTGGCCACCGAGCGTCGGCAGCACCGCGTCCGGCTTCTCCCTCTCGATGATGCGCGCGAGGACCTCGGGGGTCAGCGGCTCGATGTAGGTGCGGTCCGCGAAGTCGGGGTCGGTCATGATCGTGGCCGGGTTCGAGTTGGCCAGGACGACCCTGTACCCCTCGGACTTCAGCACGCGGCACGCCTGGGTGCCCGAGTAGTCGAACTCGCACGCCTGGCCGATCACGATCGGGCCCGACCCGATGATGAGGATGTTCTCGAGGTCGTTGCGGCGCGGCATCAGCGGTTCTCCATGAGGTCTGCGAACTGGGCGAAGAGGTAGCGGCTGTCGTGAGGGCCGGGGCCCGCCTCCGGGTGGTACTGCACGCTGAACGCACGGTGGCCCGTGATGCGCATCCCCTCGTTCGTGTTGTCGTTGAGGTTCACGTGCGTGATGTCGGCCACCCCGGACAGCGAGTCCGGGTCGACGCAGAAGTTGTGGTTCTGGCTGGTGATCTCGACGCTCCCTGTGGCGATGTTCCTCACCGGGTGGTTCCCGCCGTGGTGACCGAACGGGAGCTTGAAGGTGTGCCCCCCGAAGGCCCTGGAGAGCAACTGGTGCCCGAGGCAGATGCCGAAAGTCGGCACACCCGCCTCGACGATGGCTCGGATGGCGTCGGTCGCCCCTGCGACCATGCCGGGGTCACCGGGACCGTTCGAGAGGAACACTCCGTCGGGCGACATGGCGAGCACCTCCCCGGCCGGGGTGGAGGCCGGCACCACGGTCACGCGGGCGATGCCGGACAGGCAGCGCAGGATCGTGGTCTTGATCCCGAAGTCGTACGCGACCACGGAGAACCTGCCGCCGTCCACGGTGTACGGCGCGGGAGTGGTCACCTCGGCGACCAGGTCGACGTCCGACGTGCCCCTGTCCGCACGCGCGGCCGCCAGAAGCGTGGCCTCGTCGGCCGTGCCGAAGGCTCCGCGCAACGAGCCTGCGTCGCGCAGGATCCGCGTGAGGCGCCGCGTGTCCAGCCCGGCGATGCCCGGCAGGCGGTTGGCGGCCAGCATGCCGTCCAGGTCCTCGGTGGCGCGCCAGTTGCTGTGCCTCCGCGCGAGTTCGCGCACGATCACTCCGCGGGCGAAGGTGCCGCGGGACTCGCTGTCGGCACCGGTCGTGCCGTAGTTGCCGATGTGGCTGTTCGTGAAGGTGATGATCTGGCCGGCGTACGACGGGTCCGTGATGACCTCCTGGTAGCCGGTCATCACCGTGTTGAAGACGACCTCGCCGGCGGCGACTCCGTCCGCGGGGACGTGCCCGATCGCCTCGCCCTCGAAGACGGAACCGTCCTCGAGCACGAGCTGTGCCTCTGTGATCGGCGACGTCATGCCAGTGCCTTTCCGTTCTTCACGACCGTGCGGCCGTTGTGGATCGTGTGTACGTTCCGGCCGCGCAGTTCCATCCCGTGGTACGGGGTGTTCGTGCTGCGGCTCGCGAGGGCGTCCCGCGACACGGTCCAGACCTCCGCCGCGTTCCAGACCGCGATGTTCGCCGGCTCCCCGGGCGCGACCGGGCGGCCATGGGTGTCCGAGATGCCCGCGATGCGCGCGGGGTTCCACGACATCAGCTCGCACAGACGCTGCGGGTCCGGGTTGACCGCCGTGACGAGCACGCCGAGCGCGGTCTCCAGCCCGAGCATCCCCGGGGGCGCCTGGTCGAGCGGCAGCTCCTTGGTGTGCGCGGCGTGCGGGGCGTGGTCCGTGGCGACCGCGTCGATCGTGCCGTCGGCGACCCCGGCCTTCAGCGCGGCGATGTCCTCGCGCGTGCGCAGCGGCGGGTTCACCTTGAACACCGGGTCCCAGCCCGCGAGGAGCTCGTGGTCGAGCGCGAGGTGGTGAGGGGTGGCCTCGGCGGTGACGGGGAGGCCGTCGGCCTTCGCCCGCCGCACGAGCTCCACGCTGCCGGCCGTGGAGAGGTGCAGGAAGTGCATCGGCGCACCCGTGAGACGGACGAGCTCGATGTCGCGGTGGAGCATCAGTTCCTCCGCGATTGCGGGCCAGCCCGGCACGCCCATGTGGGAGCAGCACGAGCCCTCGTGCATCACTGCCCCTTCGGTCAGCCGTGACACCTCGCAGTGCTGGGCGAGCGTGATCCCGAGGTCGCGCGCGTACTCGAGGGCACGCCTCATCAGGAGCGGGTCCTGCACGCCGTTGCCGTCGTCGGTGAAGAGGCGCACCCCGGCCGAGGCGAGCGACGCGAAGGGCGCCAGGGCCGTGCCGGCGCGACCGACGGTGATGCACCCTGCGGGGTGCACGTCGACGAGGCCGGCCCGCCTCCCCTGCTCGCGCACGAACTCCACGACCATCACGGAGTCCTGCGCGGGGTCGGTGTTCGGCATCGCGACGACCGCGGTGTACCCGCCGATGGCGGCGGCGCGGCTCCCCGTCTCGATGGTCTCGGCCTCCTCCTTGCCCGGCTCGCGCAGGTGCGTGTGGAGATCGACGAACCCGGACGACACGTGGCACCCCGAGGCGTCCAGCACCTCGTCACCGTCCAGGCCTGACCCGACCTCGACGACGACGCCGTCCTCGATCACCACGTCCGCGTCCACGACGAAACCGGGGTTGACCACCGTCCCGCCCTTCACGACCAGTCTTCTTCCGGATCCCACTGTCATCCCCTCTCGTCCCGGTGCGCGCCCACGGGCGGGCACGTCCTTCCGTCGGTTGCTTCCGTCGATCTCATGCGTCCCCCTGGGCGAGGCCCGTGACTGCGCCACCGAGCAGCGTGTACAGCACCGCCATGCGCACGGCGACCCCGTTCGCGACCTGGGCGAGGATCCGCGACCCCGGCAGGGTCGACGGGTCCACCAGCATCTCCACTCCCCTGTTCATGGGGCCCGGGTGCATCACCAGTGCGTGGCCCGGGAGGCGCGCGGCGCGCGCGGCGTCCAGGCCGAACCGCGCCGAGTACTCGCCGAGCTCCGGCACGAGGGCGGAGTCCATGCGTTCGCGCTGCATCCGCAGCATGTAGAGGACATCGCAGGAGCCGATCACCTCGTCGATGCCGTGCACCACGTCCACGCCGACGGGCAGGCCCCCGGGCGGCAGCAGCGTCGACGGCGCGACCACGGTGACCGCGGCGCCGAGCTTCGTGAAGACGTCCATGTCGCTGCGGGCGACCCGGGAGTGCTTCACGTCGCCGACGATCGCGGCCCTCCGCCCGGCCATCGTGTTGCCGTCACCGAACGAGCGCGTGATCGTGAACGCGTCCAGGAGGGCCTGCGTGGGGTGCTGGTGCCAGCCGTCGCCTGCATTGACGACTGCCGCGTCGGTCCACTGCGTGACCGCCTCCGGAACGCCGCTCGACTTGTGGCGCACGACGAAGGCGTCGACCCCCATCGCCGACAGTGTCTCGACGGTGTCGCGGAGGCTCTCCCCCTTGTTCACGCTCGAGGTGGAGGCACTGAACGTCATCGTGTCGGCGGAGAGGCGCTTCGCTGCCGTCTCGAAGCTGAGCCTGGTGCGGGTGCTGTCCTCGAAGAAGACGCTCGCCACGGTGCGCCCCCGGAGCGCAGGGACCTTCGGCACCTGCCGCGTGTTGATCTCCGCCATGTGGTCGGCGACGTCGAGGAGCCCGCCGATCGCGGCGGCATCGAGCCCCGCCGTGGTGATGAGGTGCTTCATCCTGCGCTCACCTCCATCGTGGTGGAGATGACGACGCCGTCCGGGCCGACGGTCACGTCGTCGGCCATGTGGGTCGGCACGTTCTTGCCGACGTAGTCCGGCCGGATGGGGAGCTCGCGGTGGCCGCGGTCGACGATGACGGCCAGCTGCACCGCGCGCGGGCGGCCGTGGTCGTTCAGCGCCTCGAGCGCCGCCCGCACCGTCCTGCCGGTGTACAGGACGTTGTCGACGAGCACCACGGTCGCGCCGGTGAGGTCGCACGGGATCCTCGTGGGTGCCGCGGGGACGACCGGCCTGAGGGCGAGGTCGTCGCGGTACATCGAGACGTCGACCGTGCCGAGCGCGACTCCCCGGCCGGGCTCGATGGACGCGATGTTCTCCGCGATCTGCTCCGCGATCCACACACCCCCGGTCTGCACGCCGACGACGACGAGCGCGCCGGTCCCCTGGTTGCGCTCGACGATCTCGTGGGAGATGCGGGTGACGGCACGACGGATGTCGTCGCCGTCGAGAATGCGAATCTCGCGGTGGGCGGCGGGCGGGTTCACGCGAGCGGCAGTGTCGGGGTGTTCCGGTGCAAGAAAAACGCCCCGCTGGCGGGGCGTGCGTGCGTCGTGGTGTGATCCATGCGGTTGTCCTTCCGTTC